>JAPLKB010000028.1 GCA_026388275.1 Pseudomonadota bacterium | reverse complement strand
CAGTCCTCCTTCCGTAACCATCTTCACCGCTTCCTCTCTGAACTCCTTTGTGTAAACTGCATTGGGAATTCTTTTCATTTTGACACCTCCATTGTCGTATTGTACATCAACTTTGGTGTCTACTAAAAACATCTTACGTCATACGTCCTGCGTCCGAAGGAGCATAGCGACTGAACGTCCTTCGTCCCTCGGGTAAGTGGTCACCCCCTCCACCGATTCGTGCCCTCCGTTTAGGTCAATTCTTTGATCATATCCTTAATGAGTGCCACACTGTCAGGATGCCTCATTATCGCAATATCTGCTCCGGCAATAAGAAGGCTCATGGCCGTAACAGCTTCCATCAGCACAGATCTTTTCTTTTCATCTCCAAGTTTCGGTTCTTCCGCTCTCGTCAATCTTGTCTCTCTCGTCTTCCAGACCTCCTGGGCAAGATTGCAAACAATGGGATACTGTAGTTTTGCATCTTCCTGGGTAAGGGCTGCCATCCTGTCCCGCTCAATCACAGAATAAGAATATTCAAGACCATAACCCAGCCCGCCGGTTGTTGGGTCTACAATGATTTTCTCATCAGGTACACCGAGGTTTCCAAGGAGGATATTTAACTGTTTTGCAAGGTTTACGTCTATCGGGCTTGATGCAAGCACAACATGATTATATGCAATAGCTATTGCCCCGATCTGCTTGTAGTTTTTTTCCGTTACAGGGCCGATTGCGACATTTTTCCCTTCGCATACTTCGGCTACTCTTCTTAATAAAACGATGTCCTTTTCGCCATCTCCTGTTCCCCAGATGATAAGAGGTACGTCAACAGCATCGGCAACACACTTGACCACAGCCACAACCTCTTCCACATCCCTGTTCATACCATTAGGGTCAGCGCTCTTAAGCAGTAAAGCTATAATCTCGGCGCCATATACATCTACGCATTTTCTTGCCCATGCAGCAGGGTCGTTGATTACATCCACAAAAGGCTCTATGGCCCATGCCTGCCATTCCTGCGGCTCGTAGTCCCACACTTCAAAGGCTATTCTCGGCTTATTGGACATCTCACCTTCAAAAAGGTAAAGGGGGTAGCACCTCTCACCTCCTATGGTGATTGCCTTTGATCCGACACCTATTTTGACTTCTTTTATACTGCCGGTATATTTTATTTTTGGAATTTCAAAAGCCATTGTCCCTCCCTTGTTAAAATCAGTGAATAGTCGTTAGTGAACAGTTTAAAGGCAGTGAACAGTGAATAGTGAATAGTAAAAACAAATTCAGAATCAGCTCTTGGCATTCTCTTCACTATTCACTGTTTTTAAACTATTCACTATTCACTGTTCACTATTCACTGCCTTTTCTCTTCTCGCTCCCATACCAGTCTTTGCTGTACCAGTATCGTAGAGCTGTCTTTATATATCCAAGTCTTTCTTCGCGGGTTGCAAGTTTTATTCTCCAGTCCTGCTGACCTTCAGGTTTGCCTTCCTCAAAGGTATCACCGAGAACTTTCACCTTCTTCCCGTTAAAATCCTCTTTCTCATCATATTGGTAATCAATCATGCCGTCTCCTTACTAAATTTGACTGCGCTTACATGCCTGCACTCATTTTCGCCGACTCTAATGTATTCAGCATCAACATCGTTATCGTCATCGGTCCTACACCACCCGGTACCGGCGTTATCATAGATGCTTTTTCTTTGACAGCATCGAAATCAACATCCCCGCAGAGCTTTGCCTTTCCTTCCGGCGTCATCCCTATCCTGTTTACGCCAACATCTATGACAACTGCACCTTCTTTTACCATATCAGCAGTTATCGCCCTGGGCCTGCCTGCCGCAACTATGAGAATATCGGCACGTTTTGTGTGAAAAGCAAGGTCTCGTGTTCCTGTATGGCACAAAGTGACCGTTGCATTTGCACCTTTTGCCTTCTGTGCAAGCATCATTGCAATAGGTTTCCCAACAATATTACTCCTCCCTATAATCACTACCTCTGCACCGTCTATCTGCACACCGCTTCTTATGAGCATTTGCTGAATCCCATATGGCGTGCATGGATAGAAACGGGCTTCTCCAATCATAAGCCGCCCAACATTCGTGGGGTGAAAACCATCTACATCCTTGTCAGGATCTATCGCATAAAGAACCCTGTTTTCATTTATCTGCTTCGGTAACGGTAATTGTACAAGTATTCCATGTATCTTCTGATCTTTGTTATATTTTTTAATTATCTCAAGAAGCACATCTTCGGGAACATCTTCCGGCAAATCTTCCTGAATTGAATAAAACCCGAGGTCTTTTGCCGTTTTCTGTTTTGCCGTAACATAACTCACAGATGCAGGATTCCTGCCCACAATAATCGTTGCAAGGCCGGGTGCGATTCCGTGCTTCTCCATTAAACTTGCAGTATCTTCTTTAATTTCTTCTCTGATCCGGGACGCGATCTCCGTTCCACTTATGATTTTTGCAGACATAGGACCTCCTTCTTCAAGCATTCCCCTTTAACTCTGTACAAAACCATCCTGTCCCAAAGTTTTTTTGAAAAGCTCATATGCATCAATCAGCGCAGCTGATTCTTTATCGAGAAAAAATATGGGTTTCCCTTCCATATCGTCTTTTATAAGCACATCATCGTTCCTTATAGTGCCTGCAACCTTTTCCCCTGTTCGCATGGCCACATCTATCAGCTTTTCACCATGACCGGCTTTTAACCTGTTAATTACAATCTCCATTCTCTTTATATTCAAGCCCAGATCACTGATCAGATCAATTATGCGTTTTGCAGTCATCACGCCCCTCGGCGTCGCATCCGAAATAATATATAACTGGTCTATATCCTGAGTAACAAGCCTGCTGATATGCTCCATGCCTGCTTCGTTATCTACAACCACATAGGCATAGTTCTCTTTCAAGGCATCAATTGATTGTTTCGCAAGACTGTTTGCAGCACAATAGCACCCGGGCCCTTCAGGCCTGCCCATAACAAGAAGGTCAAACCCCTTGCTCTCGATAATTGCCTCATGCACTTTGTATTCGAACCATACATCCTTTGTCATGCCCTGCGGCACATCTTTCTTCATAAGCTCGCGCGCCTCGCCGATCGTCGCTGTAACATCTACACCGAGGAGTTCATTCAGGTTTGAATTCGGATCAGCGTCAACGGCAAGGACAGGACCATCTTTTACCTCTTCAACAAGGTACCTTATTAGAAGCCCGCAAATAGTCGTCTTCCCGACACCACCTTTTCCGGCAATTGCTATAACTTTTGGCATTATTTACACCTTTATTTTTGATTAACAATTTCCGATATAAAACCGGCAATGCTTTAACTCACTTTATGTCGCGCAGACTCCTGTCCGCCAGGGCTATTATTCACTATTCACTATTCACTGTCTTCTAAGCTTCTCCATTACACCAGGGAATTCCTCCTGATTAGTGTGGGGCAGAAACATTGCTGCTATATATTCGTCCATGAATTTGTTGTTATTTGAAAGCTCAATATTCGTCATAGTTCTCGCAATTCTCTCAGTCTCATTCAAAAATCCCTTACAGAACGAGAGCAACCTTGCACCCAGGAGAGAGCCATTCCCTACAAATATAAATTTATTCAGAGATAATCCGGGCAGCAACCCGATAATCTGCGCTTTTTCAAGGTCAATATAATGACCGAATCCGCCTGATATTATAACCATATCTACATCCTTAAAGGCAAGGCCAACATTGTCGAGGAGAACCTTGCATCCGGCATATATAGCTGCTTTTGCCCTCATCAGGTTGTCTATATCCACCTCGGTGATTACGATATCTCTGTCAATACAGGTCTCGGATTTGTAACAGACCACATATTCATACCTGCTGTCTCCTTCCCTTATTCTCTTTGTCTTAATATCTCTTTTAAACTTGCCGTTCTGGTCTATAAGGCCAACCTCAATAAGTTCTGCAACAAGATCAATCAAGCCCGAGCCGCATATGCCCATAGGCTTTACCCGCCCGATAGTAAGAGTCATGGGCTCAAAAGTAGAAGGGTTAATTCTGATCTGTTCTATTGCACCCTTCCCTGCCCTCATACCGAACTTAATCCCGCCGCCTTCAAAAGCCGGGCCGGCAGAGCATGATGCGCATACAAGCCAGTCTTTATTGCCAAGTACAATCTCGCCGTTTGTTCCTATATCCATAAAAAGGGCTGTCCTGTCTCTCTGAAAAACCCCTGAGCCGAGGACGCCTGCAACAATATCTCCGCCAATATAGGAAGACACACAGGGAAAAACATATACATGGACATGCTCCTTTACTCTTACACCAAGCATCTTAGCCCTGACAGGGGGGAAAATTGTTGCCACCGGCGTATATGGCGAAAGCATGATATATTTGGGGTCCAGGCCAAGAACGATATGTGTCATTGTGGTATTTCCGGCAAATACGAGATGTGATATATGCTCCGTATTTACGCCGCTTATTTCGATAAGTTCTTTTATCAGGTCATTGATTGTGTGGATCACAACTTCCTGCAGCTTCTTCAACCCGCCTTTTTTCTGAGAGTACATGATCCTTGATATCACATCTTCCCCGTAACTGATCTGGGCATTGTAATCGGATGATTCTGCCAGCGTACAAAGATCTCTGCCAGTACCCGCCGGTGCCTTTAGTTTAAGCACGCTGCAGCCTGCAAGGTCGAGAAGCTGTGCGCAAACTGTTGTTGTTCCAATATCTATCACTATTGAATAGTTATTTTCCACAGCATTGCCGGGCTCAATGTTAATAAGTTTATACCCTTCTCTTATTTGAACTATTGTAACCGTAACCTTCCAGTCAGCATCTCTCAGCACCTTGCTCAACTTTGCAAGAACTTTAAAATCAACAGTAATGCCGTCAATACCGCACTTCTCCTTCAGCACCCTTGCAAGTCTCCCGAAGTCTGATATATTATCCTCAATAGACGGTGGCTCAAACTCAATATATCTCTTAGACACAGCAGGATCCACGTCCCATCCAGTTACAAGTTCCCCGATATCTGATGCAGAAAGAATAGAGGTTGCCTTACTTCTCTTTTTCAGTACAAGCTTATCCACCTGTGATTCAAGAGGCACTTCGATTGTCATATCTGAATGCGGGGTAGTCATGCAAGCAAGCCTTATGCCCGAATCGTACTCTAATTCCGATATTTCAGGATGAACCCCGGAAGGAGCGTTACCTTTCAGCACCTTGATCCTGCATTTCCCGCAGGAAGCGTTACCACCGCAGGAAGCGTTAATATGGATGCCGGACTTCATTGCCGTTTCAAGTACAGTTTCTCCGTTTTCAGAAAAACATACCCTGTCTATGGGGAGGAATTTAATCTTATATTTTGCCATTCAAATCCTTAGTGCTATAATATTAACAAATTATTGGCAATTTTCAAAACATTATGTCCTTTATTACTTAAACAAATTGCTTATTATCTTACCTCGATTGTAATTGTGAATAAAACTATTTATTGTTAAGGTTCATTTAGATTCAGCATTATTGACATAATACTAAATTTATTATATGCTGTTCATTATAGTGAATTATGTATAGTCCACCTATTTTAAAAAAATCTCTTGAAGTCCTTAAATTTATAGTTGATAGCGGAACTCCGCTCGGCGTCACGGAAATATCAAATAACCTGTCTGTAAGTAAAAGCACTGTTTATGGAATATTAAACGCTCTTAAAGATGAGAAATTCGTTGAAAAAGAAATTAAAACTAAGAAGTATTTGATCGGGCCGGAATTATACGAACTTGCAAAAAAAGTATTCAGAGGAGGAGAGATCCTAATGGTCGCAAGGCCTTTTCTGAAAAAACTGGTTTCACTTGTGGATGAAACTGCGTTTCTCTGCATACGTGAAAATACCGTTGCAAGGGTCCTCGATGCCGTAGAAGCAAAAAAGGCGCTCAAGATATCCTCCCCGATAGGCTTAAAATTCCCGATTACCGCATCTGTTCTCTGCAAGGCTTTTCTCTCACCTATGGACAACGAAAGTATAAAGATGTTTTTGAAAGAGAAGGGATTGCCGCGATATACCGAAAACAGTATTACCGATATCAATGAATTCCTTAAAGAGATTGATAAAACAAGAGAAGCAGGCTACAGCCTTGATCTTGAAGAGTATTTAAAGGGGGTACGGGCCGTAGCAACACTTATTTATTCAAACGACTTACCTATCGGGGCCATCTGCGTAATCGGCTTCTCAAACTCAATGCTTAACGATAAGTTGCCTTTCATGATCCAGCAATTGAAAAACACGACTCAACAGATCAGCGAAAGACTGTCTCAATTAAAGATACAGCTATAGCAAAAAGCACCGTGACAATCTTGTCCTTATCCCTGGCAGCAGCACTATTCTACTTCCAAATCGAAGATGATATCAAGGCGGCAAGGGAACAGCCGCAAGCTGGTACATTCATTGATTTCGAGAATCGTCAAAAATGAAAATGTAAAGGACGTTCAGTTCTCAGCTCCATCATACAATAAATTGTCGTACTTATCCTACATGCATTGTATAACAAATCCTACAGACAATTAAATTAATTTGTTATACGTTGTGTTTGGGAATAGTAATATACACGTTGTTTGAAAGTGTTATGACAACGTAAAGAATATCACGACGAAGGAGAGCTCTAAATGAAAACGAAATGGTATTTGTGTGTGCTCTTAATTGCAGTTGTAGCTGCCATTCAGGCGACCGCCGTCTTCGCTGAACCCATAATCTGGGAGTCAAACCTCATTACCTTTACCAAGGCCTCTTGGGCGGACTGGACTAAGCCGGCCAATCAGGACCACATAACATCCAACGTCTGGCTTACTCGGGCGGATTATGCCGGTCTATTCAACATTGCGCAAGAGAGCTCCTCCGATGGCTATCTTGGCAGTGCCCCTGCAGATACTGAATGGGCTTTCAGTCTGTATGGTCTTAATGAAGGCAGGACTATGACTGCATCGAATTATTCAAACCTTGACTTTTATTCCTGGGGGGAGTCGTGCGATTGGTATCCACCCGGACTTGTCGACACGCCAGGGGTTGTCCACTTGATTTCCGATGATATATACCTGAACATAAAGTTTACAAGTTGGGCGGTTGGACAGGATGGTGGTGGTAAAGGAGGAGGAGGTTTCTCATACGAAAGGACTTCTCCGGTTCCGTTACCGCCGTCGCTTCTTCTCCTCGCTCCGGGGCTTCTCGGTCTTGCAGGTTTGAGGAAAAGATTCAGCAAATAAGCATCATTAACATTCACAAAACAAAAGGCAGGGCCAATTCGGCTCTGCCTTTTTTATTTATCATTCTATAGGGAATTACCACTTGTAATCTTGTACTCTTTGCAGTTTGCACTTCTGGCAAAAACCGCGAAGCAGGAATTTTAAAAAATGGGGAAACTCCGGTTTTACAGCCTTTCCTCTGTCATCTCCAGGAATTCTTCTTCATTTAAAACTCTAATGCCCAGCTCATTTGCCTTGTCAAGTTTTGAGCCTGCTTCTGCCCCGGCAACAAGAAAATCTATTTTTTTGCTTACAGATGAAGAGGTCTGAGCACCGAGAGCTTCCACTTTTTTCCGCGCCTCGTCCCTTCCCATCCCTTTCATGGTTCCGGTAAAAACAAAGGTCAAACCTTTAAGCAATTTAATTTCTTCTTTTCTGTATTCAATTTCAACGCCTGATTTTAAGATCCTTTCTATGGTTTTTTTGTTTTTGTCGTCTATAAAGAAAGTTGTAATGCTGTTTGATACCTCAGGCCCGATTTCCGGGATATTTATCAATTCTTCTTCCTTTGCTGCCATTAATCCGTCAATGTCTTTGTATTGTTCTGCAAGAAGGACCGAAATATGTTCTCCCACATGTCTTATGCCGAGGGCGTATATAAACCGTGCAAATGGACGCTTTTTAGATGCGTTTATTGCATTTATAATGTTTTCAGCGGATTTATCAGCCATTCTATCGAGACTTGACAGGGTCTCTTTGCTTAAATAGTACAAATCCGACACGTCTTTAATAATATTTTTATCTACCAGTTGTTCTACGAGTTTTTCTCCAAGGCCGTCAATATCCATTGCTCTTTTTGAAGCAAAATGTTCGATGCTGCCCTTTATCTGAGCAGGGCAGTTTATATTAATACAACGACGGATTGCCTCACCAATAGGCCGTACTACCTGCTCGCCGCATACCGGGCATATATCCGGCATTGTAAAGACTTTTTCACAGCCCGTCCTTTTTTCTTTTATTACCCTTACAACCTCAGGGATTACATCACCTGCCCTGGACACAATAACAGTATCACCGATCATTATATCTTTTCTTTTTATCTCGTCTTCATTATGAAGGGTTGCTCTTGAGACTTCCACTCCGCTGACTGTCACAGGTTCAAGTATCGCTACCGGGGTAAGCGCTCCTGTCCTTCCAACCTGGACATCAATGCGGTTGATTTTTGTAGTTTCTTCATGTGCTTCAAATTTGTAGGCAATCGCCCATCTTGGCGATCTTGATACAGCGCCGAGGATATCCTGGTAGTCAAACCTGTTAACTTTAATTACCGTGCCGTCAATCTCGTAGCCAATTTCATCTCTTTTTTTATGAATTTCTTCGTAATATTCAAGGACTTCATTGAGATTTTTGCATAGTTTTGCATAAGGGTTTACCCTGAATCCCCACTTTCTCAGGTATTCCAGGAATTGAAAATGTGTTTCTACACTTGTTCCCCTCATTTCACCCATGGCGTAACAGAAAATATTAAGCCTGCGCCCTGAAGTAATCTTTGGGTCAAGTTGTCGTACAGAACCGCTTGCAGCATTCCTTGGATTTGCAAAAAGAGGCTCGCCCGATAGCTCTCTTCTTTTGTTCAGACCTTCAAATTCCTTTTTTCCCATATATATCTCACCCCTTACTTCAAGGAGCGACGGGATGGGAATATCTGAACTTTCGATCATCTTCATCGGTATTGCCCTTATTGTTCTCAGGTTCTGGGTTATATCTTCTCCTATGTAGCCATCTCCTCTTGTCAAACCAAAAACAAACTCACCATTTTCATATACCAGTTCAACGGCTAACCCGTCTATTTTTACCTCCATTACATAATCCAGATCAGTCACATTAAGGAGTTTTTTGACCCGTTTATCAAAATCTCCAACTTCTGCTGCATCCATGGCATTTGCAAGGCTCAGCATCGGTGTTCTATGGGAAACTGCAGAGAAAGATTCAAGAGGTTTTGCACCGATTCTCTGAGTAGGAGAGTTGGGATTGAAAAAATCGGGGTATGCGCTTTCAAGCTCTGCCAGTTCCCGCATCAGCTTGTCATATTCGGCATCTGATGCTAAAGGATTATCGAGGACATAGTACCTGTAATTATGATAATTTATTTCTTTTCTAAGGCTTTCTATTCTTATCTTTGCATCTTCTTTGTTCATAATTCTTCCTTAATAAATCTTTACGATATTGTCAATAGTTTATTAACTGTTGAGTTGTTTTGTCATAGTTTTTCAGGTTTTTTATTAGACGGGCAGCGGCTTGGCAGGTAAGGTTGTTTTGTTTCTTGAGTATTTTTAGTTCTTTTTTCTTGGTCGGTCAGCAGCATGTTCGGGGATATTGATCTGCGGCGGTCTGCTTCGCCTTGCGATCCTCCGACGTTTGCCACCCACGTGACAGTTGGTTACTTATCGATATAATTGGCTGCTCGTGGGTTCCCGGCTAAAACAGTACTGACCATATAACCCCGGTCTGCGGGCTGCAAATCTCACAGCCCATCCACATCTGCAAAATCCCCGACATGCCGCTGCCCATTCAACCCGGATTTACATATACGCTTATGTGAATCCGGAATAGTCAATGGCTTTTCCCGTTCTTATATGCTCGTTGATATCTCATGCTATATCGGTGTTTCTTTGAAGGACATCCTGACACCGGATATACTTTTTCTAATGAAAAAATTATTCACTTATAAGCGTTCTAAAACAACAAGTGTTTCAATATGAGGAGTATGGGGGAAAAAATCAAAGGGAGTAATGCCGGTTATACTGTATCCGTGCGTTGTAATGTCTTTTAAATCCCTTGCCAGTGTGGATGGATTGCATGATATATATCCAATCTTTTTTGGATTTATACGTGCAATATGCTTCAGCCCATCATTGCTGATGCCTCCCCTTGGAGGGTCCATAATAAGCAGGTCGGTTTTATCAAGGTTAATTTTACCCAGAATTGTTTCGACCTTTCCTGTATGGAAGAAACAGTTTTTAACTTTATTCAGTTTGCAATTTTCATGGGCATTTATTATATTTGCCTGTAATGAATCAATGCCTGTAACCTCCTTCGCATATCCTGCAAGAGAGATTTCAATCGGGCCTGCCCCGCAATACAAGCCCAGAACCTTTTCGTCTGCTTTAAGATCTGCAAGCTCGATTATCTTTTTGTAAAGTATTTCAGCAGCTTTTGTATTGGGCTGAAAAAAAGATTCAGGAAAAACCCTGAATTTAAGGCCATTCAACGTCTCTTCAATATAAGATTTTCCAGCAATATGAATTAATTTTCCGGAGTGAAAATTATCTCCAGGTATGTTGTTTATAATCCTGTAAAAGCTTTTTATCTCTGGAACGAGCGTGGTTAAAAGCTGCCATAATGGCATCAGGTCCGGCATATCGCCCTTTGTGGTTTCAATGATGGCCATTAATTCATTGCTGGATTTAGATTCCCTGAGGAAAAGGTGCCTGAGAAATCCCTGGCCGGTAAATGGGTTGTAAGCTGCAAGACCGTGCTTTCGGGCAAAATTGATAAAAGGCGGGATAATTTTTTCTGTAACCTGACTTGAGATGAGGCATCTTTCTATTGGTACCACGTTTCCCTGATATTTCTTAAAAGGCGAAACCCTTTCCCTTAATCCTATGGTAGCCCTGCCTTCGCTTTCCCCGAAGGCAAGTTCAAGTTTATTTCTGTAATAATATATATCCGGTGATGGAGTAATAGGAAAAAACCTGATTTTTTCCGTGTCCAATCCGCCTATTCTTTTAAGTGTCTGCAACAGATAATTTTCTTTTAATTCAAGCTGTTTCTCATAGGAGAGGTTTTGAAGCGTACAGCCACCACATGGACCGAAATGACTGCATCGGGGTATGACCCTGAAAAGGGAGGGTGCAACTAACTCAAAGATTTCTCCATAGGCAGTCTTCTTTTCTTGCCTGAGAATTTTTACTTTTACTAAGTCGCCGATAATGCCCTCGGGCACAAAGACAACAAGCCCCTCTATTTTCGCTACCCCATAATTATTTGGAAGAGCAATGTCAATTATTTCTATTAATAAAGGGGCTTGCGTCGCCCCCTCACCTGGCAAAGCCATGTGAGCCTCCCCTTCTCGCTCACCGTGTGAGCTATTTAGCACTTTGACACTTTATGCACTGGCTTGCGTCGCCCCCTCACCTGGCAAAGCCATGTGAGCCTCCCCTTCTCGCTCACCGTGTGAGCTATTTAGCACTTTGACACTATATACACCGGGACACCCGCAAGCGGTTACCCGGTCGCCCCCTTCTCCTTTCCGTATGTACGAAGGATGTCCGCTCACTTATGTTCGCTTGGACGTCCGCTTGCGCTGGGACGCAATTAAATGCATTTACATCCTGCGTCCGAAGGAGCATAGCGACTGAACGTCCTTCGTCCCTCGGGTAAACGTGAGCCTCCCGCACCCGCAAGCGTGTACCCGGCTCACCGTGTGAGCTATTTCGCACTTTGACACCTTATACGCTGGCCATTAGAGGTTTTTTGCATTAATGAACAAGCTTATCTGCCGGTTTAATCGGAAAGGAAATGGAAAATGTTGTTCCTCCGGAATAATAGCATTCTTCCGTGGTTTTACATTTACGACAAAGGGATATGTCACCGGGGCATACATCAAGATCGGTCGGTATATGTATACATCTTTTGCTTTTAAAGGTTATATCAAAACCAAAACGGTGTGCGTATGTCTTAATTCGGAGAAGTTCAAAGCCCTTTCCCCCTGCGCCGAAATCGTAAGGTTTTTTGGATGTATAAAGGTCTGTTTCTTTTGTATGAAACAGGCCATCGAGAATATATTTTTGATTCTCATCGGTAATGCCGATACCTGAGTCTGTAACATGAATCCATATGCGGTCATTTTTCTGCTCAAGAGCAATTAGGATCTCGCCATTTTCAGGGGTGTTTTCAATTGCATTCTTAATGAGACCTTCACATATTTCCTTTAAAACAACCGGGTTTATGGTGATAAAGAGATCATTTACCCCTTCAAGACTGTAATGTATATGTCTGTATCTTGCTGTATGTTTTACTTTTTCCAGTATTAACTTTACAAACGGTAGAAGATCGATAGATTGAAAGTCTTCTATTATGGCAGGTAGAAATTGATCTGTCCATTCTTTTAAAACATTCCAGTGAATCTGTATATCAGGCGGTATTTCCGATATATCTTTCATACGTTGCAGAATGCGATCAAGGTCATCAAGTAAAAGAGATGCCTCCATCTCCTGTGATGCGCGGAATATCTCGTCAGTTTCGTTTGAAATGGCGAAGAGGCGTTCTAAATTTCTTTCAAGGGTTTCTATAATACGGTAGTCAGTAGAAATAAATTGTGCTTTTCTTTTTAAAATTCTAATAGTTCCCTGAATTACTGCAAGCGGGGTTTGAAGCTCGTGAGAAATATGATGAACAGCCTTTGTTTTGGCCCTGTTGAGACTTTCTAATTCTTGATGTGATTTGATAAGGGCTTCATGTGCCTGTATTCTCTCTGTAATATCGTCAAATGTGACAAGATAATCCCCGGTTAAAAGCTGTACAAGGAAAAAATTAATTGTTCTTATTGTCTGGTCCTTACATGTTACATTGAAAGTTCTTATTATTTTATCTCCATTCCTTGCGCTTTTAATATCATTGATCCATGTTCGGAGCACATGTTTTTTATACATGGAATCCGGAAAAACTCTTTTAAACCATTCTCTGCCGTTCGGAATATCGTTCAGATCATAGCTGAACAATTCTCTGAATTTAGGATTCACATATCTGTACACACCGTCCTTGTCTATCATAGCTATTCCGAAAGGCGCATTGTTGGATAGTGCCAGGAGCCGGTTTCTCTCAGTACGCAGAGCATCATCATTCTTTTTGCGTGAGGTAATATCTCTCAGATAAAGAAGGTAAACAGGCCGACCGCGGTATGTGGTGCTGGTTCCTGAAAGCTCGATATAAATTGTTTTTCCGGTCTTTGTGATGCCTTTGAATTCGTATCTTGAAGGTACAGCTTCTCCTCTTTGCCTTTGCTGGTGTATGTTGCTTACTTTTTCATGGTCGTCAGGATGAACTAAAAAGGTTATAGGCATATTGATAATTTCTTCAGGTTTATCGTATTCAAACATTTGAATAAATTTTTTGTTTACATATAAATGTTTGCTATCCTGTATTATTGCAATGCCGTCGTTTGAATGCTCGATGGCGGTTCTGTAACGTTCCTCGCTTTCAATAAGAGCTTTTTCCGCTATTTTCCGCTGGGTGATATCCTGCATTGTACCTTCATAATGGAAAAGTTTGCCGTCCTTACTCCGAACCGCTTTAATATTCATCGAAATCCAATGAGAGCTTCTGTTTTTACTGTACATCTCTACTTCATAATTTTGAACTGAACCCTGTTTTTTGATTGTTTCCATCCACTGAAAACGGTCTTCAGGGTGAACGTACAATTGAGTATTGATATTGGTAACTTCATTTAGAAGCTCTTCAGTTGAATCATAACCGTGGATACGAGCAAGAGAAGGGTTTGCACTTAAGAAACGACCATGAGGGGTTGTCTGGAATATACCCTCTGTAGCATTTTCGAAGATATTTCTATACTTCTCTTCGGTTTCACGTAGTTCTGCCTCCATTTTTTTCAGTTCTGCCTCTGATTTTTCAAGTTCAGCTATGCGTCTGCGCATTTGTTCTGTCAGACTTATCAGCTCTTCATATGATGGAGGATGTTTTTTCTGCATGATCCTTTAAAAGTTTTCCCACCTGTTTGTGCTTGTTAAGCAGATTCACATGAGAGACAAAGGCCTGGTGAAAACCTATTTCTGTGGGTGCATAAGTACCAATGTGAATCAAGTAGGGCCTATTTTGTATTAACAGAAACAATATTTATCCGTATATATCCTGACGGATAAATTTCCCGCAGTTTGCTGCAAAAGCTTTTTCTTAGACTTTAGTTTTTAATACCCCATATGCTCATGGCGGGGTTGTTAATTTTACAAAAATTCCACATTATAAACTTTCATGTATTCTACATTAAATCAATACACATCCGCAACGAGATTGTTTGCTGTTTCCATCACTTCATTATCTATAAGAGGTTTACCCGGCAAAGAATTCGGGATATCCAGTGTTCACAGCGGTTTGCTTAAGGACAACCCGACACCGTTCCCAATGATATATCCGGGTTAAATATTTAATTTGTTATTCATCCTCAGATAGTCCAGATTTTCCTTTAAACTCATGACTTTTCATTCAGAATAAATTGTTTAAACAAATATTCTTTATGAATGGTTTTAAGGACTTCCCGGATTATCGGCCTGTTTTTACGATTTCCGTATTGTATCAGTGCCCGATGCATCTTTCTCTCCCGGAAGGTCTTGGGAACATATATATTTTCATTTGTAAATGGGTGCATTTCAGTGTAGTAAATGGCGCCGGACAGTGTAAGTGGCAGGGGGGTGAAATCCTGTATTTGTTCGGGATGGATATTTTTTTTCATTAGATAAAGGGCAAGTGACAGCGTAT
This sequence comes from Pseudomonadota bacterium, assembly GCA_026388275.1. Taxonomy (NCBI): domain Bacteria; kingdom Pseudomonadati; phylum Pseudomonadota; species Pseudomonadota bacterium. Next base: position 90,427 of record JAPLKB010000028.1, on the reverse strand, counting down.
CTTCAAGTGTTGAACCGGGATGGGCGCTGATAAAATAGTTTACAAGATACTGCTTTTTATTCAATGATTTATTTATCTCGTTGTACTTAATGACGAATTTGTCATAAACATCGAAGGTCGGCTTATTCATGATTTTCAGAACCTGGTCTGTTGAATGTTCGGGAGCGACCTTCATTTGCCCGCTTATATGATGCTTGCAAAGATATGTAAAATAATCCGATGAATCTTTATCAATGAGCAGATCGTACCTTATACCGCTTTCAATAAAAGCGTGTTTTACTTTTCCCAGTGCAAGAATCCGGCTGTATAATTCCATGCTTTCACTGTAACCGAGCTTCAGGTTGCTGCATTTTTCAGGTATGAGACAGTATTTGTCCTTACAGGCGCCCCTGTTTTTCCATAATGTACAGGATGCATGATAAAGGTTGGCTGTAGGACCGCCTATGTCTGTGATGGTGCCCTTAAACTCAGGCTTTTCGGATATCATTCTTGCTTCGTTCAGAATCGATCCTGCGCTCCTTGACTGGATTATTCTCCCCTGATGCATATATAACGAGCAAAAGGCGCATTCACCACAGCATCCCCTGTGGGAGATAATGGAAAATTTCACTGTTTCAAAACCTGGGATGCCGCCATTTTTGCTATATACAGGATGCGGGCTTCTCATGTAGGGAAATTCGTAAATCTTATCGAGCTCCTTTTCAGGTAATGGCAGTGAAGGAGGGTATTGTATCATGTAGCGTGTATCGTATTTTTGTGCCAGTACCTTTCCTCTGAAGGGATCCTGATTTGTGTAAATTATTTTAAATGCTTCATTGAACTTCAACTTATCATTTTTTACTTCTTCATAAGACGGTATTTCTATGCAGCCTTTTGGCAAAAAAGTGTCATCAGCGATCTGTTCCCGATCCCCGACTCTTGCCTCCTGATCCTTGCCCCTATCTTCTTGCCTCTTACCTCTTAACGCTTGCTCCTTGCCACTATCTTCTTGCCCATTGCCCCCTGACCCTTGCCCTATGACCCCGGATATTTTGCTGACTATGGCTGTTCCTCGTATGCCTGCAAGTTTTTCACCATGAAGCAGCCTTCGGGCAATTTCAACAACCTGCCTTTCTCCCATTCCGTAAACCAGGATATCAGCCCTTGCATCCAACAGAATTGATCTTCTCACAGAATCATCCCACCAGTCATAATGGGCGAATCTTCTCAAGCTTGCCTCAATGCCTCCGATTATGATGGGTATGTTGCCGAATGCCTCCCTTATCCTGTTAGCGTAAACAATCGTTGCCCTGTCAGGGCGCAGACCCGGTATGCCTCCGGGAGAATAATCATCATTCTTCCTTGCCCTCTTACCGGCAGTGTAATTGGCTACCATGGAATCCATATTGCCGGCGGTTATCCCGAAAAACAAGCGCGGTTTCCCCAGTTTTTTAAAATCATTAATGTGTTTCCAGTCAGGCTGGGAAATTATTCCTGTTTTAAACCCTGCCCCTTCCAATGTTCTTCCAATTACTGCAGCACCATAAGAGGGATGATCCACGTAAGCATCGCCGGTGATGATGATTACGTCCAGGGTATCCCATCCTTTCCTTTTCAAATCGTCTTGCGATACGGGCAGAAAATCATTTTGCATGGATTTATTTTATCAGAATATGCAGAGAGCCAACAGCTATTTCTTGATTATCACGCGAAGTTTATATCCCGAAGCTTTCTCCGGGGATGAATTATTAATCGTTATTTTTATCTTGTATCTTATCGTTTTGTTCCGGCTGTTCCGGAACTTTAAAATCGTTGTTTGGAAACAACGGCAGGGATTTTGACATAAAATCGATCCATATAGGAAGTGCAGCGGTGCCTCCTGATTCCTTATTGCCGAGAAAATCTCCTTTGTCATAACCAACCCAGACAAGACAAAGCAGGTTCGGAGAGAAACCGATGAACCATGCATCCTTGAAATCGTCTGTTGTTCCTGTTTTTCCTGCAAGAAAATAAGGCATCTTCGAAGCGCTTCTTGCTGTCCCCCTCTGGACAACTCCTTTCATGATGTCTACGAGCGCATATGCTGTTTCAGGTGCTACGACCTTTTCTCCTTCCGGTTTTTCGTTATAAAGCTCCTCACCTTCATTTGTGTAGACGTCTCTTAATGCTGTGGGCGGGATGTATTCGCCGCCCCTTGCGAATGCGGCATATGCTGCTGCAAGCTCTATAGGAAGTATCTCTGTTGTTCCAAGTGCTAAAGACAGATTATGTTCAAAATTACTGCTTATATTTAATCTCTTTGCCATATCAATTATATTATCAATGCCAACTTTCTCAAGCAGTCTCACTGTGGCGGTATTTAGCGATAATTCAAGAGCTTTCCTCATGGTGACGCTGCCGTGGTACTCATTTTTATAATTCCTGGGATGCCAGACTACTTTTGTATAGGGATTTGTAAATGATAAAGGCGCATCCAAAATCATGTAGTTAGGAGTCAGTCCCTGTTCCAATGCTGTTAAATATATGATGGGTTTGAAGGAAGATCCGGGTTGCCTTTTTGCCTGAACTGCCCTGTTGTATGGGGATGTGGAAAAATCCCTGCCGCCTATGAGCACCTTTACTTCCCCTGTTTTAATTTCAATTGCAATAAGGGCTACTTCAGGAAGTTTTTTTACATCAGGATGCCTTGTTTTGTAAGCCTGTATACCTTTCTCTATCGCTTCATAACCGTATTCAGTCATTTTAAGGTTTACAGTGGTTTTTATATTGAGTCCTTTTGTAAGTATGCTCTGGGAATCATCAAGGTGTTCTTCAAGGGCTTGTTTTACATACTCTACGAAGTATCCTGTCTTTTTCTCATAAGCCTTGTAAGGAGCAAGCACCATTTGTGTTTTTGCTGCCGCTAAGTATGTTTTTTCATTGATAAAACCAGCTTCATACATTTTTCTCAAGACAAGATTTCTTCTTTCCAATGTTTTTACCGGGTTTTTAAACGGCGACAGCCTTGAAGGCGATCTCGTAAGCGCTGCAAGGGTAGCCGACTCTTCAAGTGTCAACTCACTTGCCTTTTTATGAAAGTATGTGTAGCTTGCTGCTTCAACACCGTGAGCGCCTTCGCCGAGATAGATTAAATTCAGATACAAATTGAGAATTTCATCCTTCGAGTAGGTCCTTTCTATCTGGATTGCAAGCATTGCTTCTTCAATTTTTCTTTTAAAGCTTTTTTTGAAAGTCAAAAATAGATTTCGTGCAAGTTGTTGTGTTATTGTTGAAGCTCCTTCCGATATACCTCCGCGGATGATGTTCTTGAAAGCAGCTCGTCCGATGCCCCTGATATCAATGCCGAAATGTTTATAGAACCTCACATCTTCAATTGCAATAAATGCATATTTAAGATTATAAGGCATTTGAGTAATCGGAATGGGCACTCTTTTTTCAACAAACAGCTCTGCAAATAATACTCCATCATCTGCATAGAGTCTTGCCGCTGATTTTGGTTTATATGTTTCGAGCTCCTTAACGTCAGGTATTTCAAGGTAATTAACAAGAGCATATCCGAAGCTTACCCCGAAAATGGTTGGGATTAAGATGAGCAGTATGGCAAGTTTTATAGTTGTTCTCGAGTACATGAAGGATATATTATACTTTATAAACATCGTATTGGCAAACCGTAATGTGCTGTCTACGGCAATTTGTTTATGCAGGTCCTTGCTGTGTTATTATTCCAATGGAGTTTAAAGAAGAACACATAGAGTTGCGGGAGAGAAAAGGTTATGGCTTATGAAACAACATTCAGGACAATGTCAGTTCAATTGTGTGCCTTCCATAAGCTGTTTACGGACGAAACCGATATGGCCGCGTAGTATATAAAACTGTTCGGCAAAAGATGCCGGTACTTTCATCTTATTGACCATCTGCTCTATATAGTCAAGACGTCTGAGCAATTCTTCCTGCTTTCCGGTTGTTTTGTTGCCCGGAATATCCCGTTCAAGCGCCAGCAGCATACCGTACCACTTGTAAATGCGCATTTTTATCTGCCATTGATAGACTGCAGTGATGATTCGCAGTCCCGGGATTAAAATGATGAATATCGGCACAAACACTGCCAGTATACGGTTTGCCAGGCTTGCCAGCAAAAAGGGCAGATACCGGTAGAGGAAGCTTTTACCTGATTTATAGAACCGACTTGCATCGTCGCTTATCCGGAATTCACGTTCGATGGATGAAGGAAACTCGCCCTGGCGCTGGAAGATGCCTGCCCGTCCGTGTATCTCAGTTGCTGCCCCGAGCAAAAGATCGGACAGCACAGGATGTAAATCAGCCCGTGCAACAAGCTCTACTGTGGGACCAATCAGGTTGACATCCTGGAGAGGGATATTTTTCCCCAAGTCGATAGATCCCCGGGGAAGTTTAAGATTATTCAAATAATTGAAACGCCGGGTATAACCTTCGGCCTGCACGAAATTAAAGAGCTTTATTCCCGGTGTCTCAAGCAGGGTAAACATAATTTTTCCGGAAGCGGCTTCTCCCATAAGAAATGCGGCGTCAATTTTGCCTTCGATCAGACTCTTTGCTGCATCTTCCGAGTCCAGTTCAAGAAAAGTCGTTGTGCCGCCCGGTTCAATCCCATTTGCCGAAAGTAATGTTATTGCCAGAGCATGGGTTCCGCTTCCTAACGGACCGGTGGCTAAACGCTTACCCCTCAATTGTGAGAGCGTTTCCATGTCAAAACCATCCCGATAGAAAATCATCAGCGGTTGATATAATATACCGCCGAGCGAAACCAGTTTATCGATATTCTGATCCTTTGCAAGTCCGGCTTGAACTAAACCGATGTCGACACGGAAAGAAGGATCGTTCAGCCTCTTCAGGTTTTCCAGGGAGCCATGGGACGGAAGTATCTTCATCTTAATTCCATTCCGTGCCAGTATCTTGGCATATCTTCCTGCAATCCTGTTAAAGGCGCTGTCCTCAGGGCCGCTTGTGATGATAATAGTTTTTGGCGGAGTTGAATGATAGAACCAGAAAGCAGCAAAAATTGTAACCAGAACGATTAAAATAACAGCAGTAAAAGTTGCCGCGCGGCCGAGCCCGAAGGTTTCTTTGAATATGTGCTGAATGTGAGCAAAAAAGCGCATGAAACCGTCCCTGAATAGCACTTGAATCCATGTTGATCCTATTTTCTTGCCTGCTCTCATGATTAATGTCTTATAAGATGTTATATTACCTCTTTTTTTTGAAAATAACACGATTTTGTGTTGTGCGGAAATAATATTCCCGTAGGTAAACCTGCGGCGCTATAAGATTGCAAGCGGTAATTATCGAGAAGAAAAAAAAGGCAGGATCAAATTGACCCTGCCTCAATAATTGATCGTTTATGATTACTTTCTAAATCTTCTCCTTAATGCCGCAAGTCCTGCAAGACCAGGGGCAAAAAGAAGCAATGCTGAAGGTATGGGGACAGGGTTTTCAGAAACGAAAGTAATTCCCATATAGGGGGCTGAGGAATACTCCGTGTGTCCGTCCTGCAATACGGTCGTGTTGCCGGTAGTAAAATAACCTGGACCGACATAGCACCCGAAACCCCCTTCCAAATATGAAAAAATAACGTCACTATTCTCCCAAGAAGCCATAAGTCCGCTCGTTACGATGGTGGGATTGCCTGCACGAGCAAACAATATTTCTGTATTGCCGGCTGGTGCGCCGTAGGTGATCCAGGAGCCGCTAAAATCGTGTACGCTGTCCGGGAGGGTAATCGATCCGCTGTCATAACCGCTGGTAAGAAGCTGGCCGTCAACGTAAAACCCGCCTTCGAATTGACCGGCGGAGATGGTTACTGTCAACGGGTTGCTATCATCGATAGTAAACCAGGCTGCCGACGCCGGGGCAATGAATAACAGAGAAAGAGCAAAAGATGCAAGGGCTACTATCATGGCATTTCTAATATGCATAATAAATCCTCCTTATTTTACTTAGTACACACCCTCACGGATGGGTTGGTTTTATCAGAGTTATTTGACATCATATAACAAATTATTTTTATTGTATGTAGGATATATACGATAATGTATGTAGGATAAATACGATAATTATTGTAATATGGAACAGGAAACAAGCTGTCTTTTAATATACATTTTTGACGATCCTTAAAATCAATCCAAATGATTCCCTGCAGCTTGCTGCAGGGTTACTACTTGCCCTGCAGCTTGCTGCAGGGTTACTACTTGCCCTGCAGCTTGCTGCAGGGTTACTACTTTCCCTCGCCCCTCCGGGGGAGAGGGCGGGGTGAGGGGGATATGAGCCTCTTTCCAGTGATACCCCGTCCGCTTGCTGCGGGGAGGTTCATTGAGAATACCCTAGGTAAGATCAATAGAAGGATAATGCCCCTTGCCTTACTTTAATCCCCTCATCGAGATATTTTAGAGGCCGGGCGCTTTTTGCGCCTGACTTTGTCAACTTCAGTGCCGTTCGGTCCTCGATGTACCCCATCCTGGCGGCTTTTGCACTGACTGATTTACCCGGTTACCTGCGCGCTGCTATTATCTTAGGAAACATATTTCTGCACCGTGTAAAAGATTACAAGTGGCACCCGTTGAAACAGAAGAATAAAAAAGGCAGAGCCTTTTCTGACTCTGCCTCGATAATTTATGATTTATGATTACTTTCTAAATCTTCTCCTGATTGCTGCAAGGCTGACAAGGCCGGGGCCGAAGAGCCACAAGGCGCCGGGTATAGGAACCGCAGAAGAGGCAACTGTGACTCCATATAGAAAAGCACGGTGTGTTCCCTCTGCTCCAGTGTCGGTTATTGTGATTGATTCAAGCGTTCTGCCATTGTACTGAGCATCGGTGAAGGTAAACAGTTGCTTATCAACACGAGTAGGAAGATAAGGATAGGGGGTGCCGTATCCAGAATAAACCTGCACCGTATCACCAGAGATGGTATTAGCATATCCGCCGTTCCACCAATCCCTGATATCCACGCCATCGGTGAGGATTTTTGTGTAAACACCGTTGCCGGACCAATTAAAGGTTACAGTCGTATATTGCATGGGATAATAGCCCCAGGAGGTGTTGATTAAAGTGTGAACTTCTTTGACATTGGCAACATTTACCGGAATAGTGATAGACCGGGTACCATTGTATCCTGTATTACTATCCCATGTATAACTGTCCCAGGTATTGTTGTTTGGGTATGCAGGAATGTCAAAAGGTACACCACCCAATGTCACAGGTGAACCTGTAGGATAGCTGTTGTCTCTTCCCCAACTGGTACTGTTATAGTCAAAGGTTATCGGTGTATAATCGTACGCCGCCGCTCCGGTGGCAAAACCAGCCACAACAAAAAATATAAGAACAATTGATAAAATTAATCTTGATTTCATCCATAACCTCCATTTATGTTTTGTTGGCAAGCCGACTGTCTGCTTTGAGACCACCGGGCTTATCGTTCCACTGTTGCCAACTGCATGGCATGAGCATTATTGTAATACAAAATACAACAAATATATTTTATTGTATGTAGGACATCTACGACAATGTTTGTAGGTTAAATACGACAATTATTGTAATACGGAACAGGAAGCCCGCTGTCTTTTAATATACATTTTTGACGATTCTTAAAATCAATCCAAATGATTCACTGCAGCAAGCTGCAAGGGTTACTACTTGCCCTCGCCCCTCCGGGGGAGAGGGCGGGGTGAGGGGGATATGAGCCTCTTTCCAGTGATAACCCGCAGCTTGCTGCGGGGAGGTTCATTGGGAATGCCCGGGGTCAGGTGAATGCCGCAAAAGCATAATGAGCAAGATTCGGGTTATTGACCCGGTGGCGCAACAAAAAAGGCAGGGTCGAATTGACCCTGCCTTTGATCACGTATGATCTTGCTTTCTATTTTTATTGTTGCTGATTTACTTATCCTAAATATTTCCTCTTAAGTCCCATAAGTCCAAGAAGACCGGGGCTAAGCAGCCATAAGCCGCCGGGGATAGGCACAGGTGTATTTGTGGTAATCCTGAGGAATGCAGGATCGCCGCCATCAGCGCTGCCGAAGGTAAAGCCTGATTGGCCTGTGTGCATGAAGGAATAGTTTGCGGTTGTCCCGGAATTGGCGAGGATACCCTGTATGGAACTGGTAACATCAAAAAACTTCCAACCCGTTCCGCCTTCTCCATATACACTTTCAACCCCATTGAGTATGCCGACAGCACCGGAACCCCAGATACTTAGGATATCGAAGTTAAAGGTCGCCGAGATGATCTCTGCAGCCTTGCCGACGACAGGGCTCAGGTTGAAGCTCAGATAGGTATCCCTGTACTCACCTGAACCATCGTAATACCAATGAGAGACCTGGTTGGGATTTGCGTTTGACTCCCACCAAGTGTAAACATATTGCGAGCTTTTATTCCAAACAAAGACCGTGTCCCCTGCTGCTGTTACCGGAATGTCAATAATTGCGGCATAAGTTCCTGTGGCTGCCATACCAATAAGAAATAATCCAACCATCAATATTGCTAAAAATTTTCCCTTCATTTTTACCTCCTGATACTGATTTATTTATTCTATTTTGGCAACCCGGCCATCTTCGCTTACCTGAGACCCGTTGGTTTTCCGTCCCACCCTCGCGGATGGTTTGGCTTTATCGATCACGTACTACTTTGTATAACATCTACGATGTTTTGTCTGTAGGATAATTACGACACTTAGTGTAGGACATTTACGACAAATCGTGTAAAACATTTATTACAATTACTCGTATCCGGTAGTTATATTTTTTATGTAGTCTTGATTTATCCGTGGCTAAGATCTCAATGCTCAATTGCTACAATAATGCTTGTTTTCGTGTAAGTTATCTTAAATAGCTCTGCGGTGCACTGCTGCAATTTTCTACAATACTCTGGAATAATTAATTTATGTTGTCAGGTGTTTCCTGAGAGACACGCTGCGCGGTTTTTGCCGGAAAGACCCCCCGTCTTTTTGTCAAAAACAGAATCGCTTTTAGCCGAAAATAGGGTAAAGGGTGACATAATACTATTGCAGAGATAAAAACCTAAAAAACTTGACAAATATCACACATAGAATGTATAACAAGTAATTACAATTATGTCATCCTGAGTTTGCTGAGCCACCAGCAGGAAACCAAAAACGGGGAAGATTCAAGGAATGAAAAAGGCGTCCAAGTTTCTATACTATAACCTGCGAAAGAAAAGAACGTTATGGAGTTAAAGAAATACGTACTTATTCTATTTTTATGATTTAAGGAGAGAAAAACATGAGAAAAATCAAATCAGCTTTATCTGTGTCCCGAATGAGTAAATTCTTTGTATTGACAGCAGTGCTCACTCTCGTGTGCCTGGGCGGGATCGCTCATGCAGACAATATCATCGGTTATACCGTAAGCGGCTGGGGACCGACATCTTATCCTGCACCCACCACACCGCCGTCGAACGCACCCTGGGGTACCGATGGATACCCGGGTGATACGCTGGAGCTTGTCACCTACACGGGTAGCCTCAATCTTGAACCCGGTACATACACTCAAAAGATCAACACTCTTCTCTGGACAATTAACTACACCTATGGAGGGACTGCGACCGACCCCAGCCAGGAAGCTTGGAGAGACTTGTCATTCAATGTTAATGCATCTCGCACCATTTACTTCGCCGCGGCTTCCGGTTCTCTCAGCCAAACGGGTCTTCTTGAAGTTAAATGGGATAACGACTATCTTACTTTCTATAATGGCACGACAATTTCTTTGATTTTTCAGGGATACAAAGTTGATATCACTCCCCTCGGATTTGCTACAGTCCCGGGATCGAACTTTGATGGATACAATCCCTGGGTTCAGCCTCAGGGTGACATTATGGCAAGATTTGATGTTTCCGCTGCTCCTGTCCCTATACCTCCAACCGTCTTGCTCCTGGGTTCCAGTTTAATAGGACTTGCAGGACTACGCAGAAAGTTTAAAAACTATATGAACAAATAACGTATAACTTGCTGCAAAATTAATAATGAGGCAGGGCCGGAAGCGGCCCTGCCTTTTTTGTACATATTTCAAACAATAATCGTTTAATTCTGGAGTTACCCTCTATGCAAAATTTGGTGTAGCAAATATATCCAAATCTTTTTACATTTAGATTGAATCTTTCTGAATGATATATAATCATCAATAGTTTATACGTTAAAGAGAGCAGTCAATGTTGAGGTCATAGTTGATAAGTTACAGAGAAAAGAACCAAAGAAGAAAGGAGCGAAGGAGTGTGACCGACTGAGCGTCACATGTTATTTATGCAGCCTTCGCGATTTAACCGCTGCATAAGCAAAAGTTCATAAAGCCGAACACGGGCAAATGTTGCTGCAAGAGCATAATGAGCATATTTGCCCTGGACGAAATACTCCTCCTGCACTTGTCAACTCTGATACAATCAGTTCTTTTCAAGGCTTCAAGCGGAAATGGTCGAGACGAATAAAAAAGGCAGAGCCTTTTCCGGCTCTGCCTCATCATTTACTTTGCTATGGGATTGGTTACTTGTTTAATCTTCTCCTTATTGCTGCAATCCCTACCAAACCTGGGCCGAGGAGCAGGAATGCGGGCGGGATGGGTACGGGAGTGTTGGACGTGTAGTCCAGTTTCGCCTCATACCATTCTGCTCCCGGAGGCCCGTTGTCATCGAATTCGATCACTGTCGTGTAGTTGTTAGCCATGTTTGGACTCTGAACAGTCCAAAGGCTGGAGCGTGCCTGGAGAGGCGTCAAAGTGAAATTGTCTGTGGAAGGCACACCGGGCGTGATGGTAAGAGGTATATTAGAATTAGGCCTATGCCACCAGCTGTAACGCTCTGCTACAATACCGTCAACGCTAGTAATGACCGTAACGGGATCGTTGTGGCCATTATTTGTGCCGGGCCAATCGTTCTCAAAGTGTTGCCAAGTCAACGTATTCCCCTGAATAGACACTCGATCCCGTCCGTCGATGTAAGCTTCTATATCGATAGTGACGGTTGTTGCAAAGCTCTGGGTGGGAATAGACATCCCGACAACCAAGAGAAACATAAGTGCGAAAGTTATTGCATAAAATGTTTTTTTCATCTTGTGTCTATCTCCTTTTCACTTTAGAATTAATCCTTCGGCAACCCGGCTTTCTCTCTTACAGGGAGACTCTTTGGTTTTCCGTCCCATCCTCACGGATGGTTTGGCTTTATCAGAACTAATATAACATCGTATAACAAATTATTTTTATTGTATGTAGGATATATACGACAATGTTTGTAGGTTAATTACGACAATTATTGTAATAGTATGGTATCAGGATACGACACATATTTTACATCTTTACTTTTGAAGATTTTCAGAACCCATGTAAATACTTGCTTCCAAAGTGTAACGGCCTGTTGCCCAAACCTCCTTAACCTTTATGAGGGCTGACCATAGAACTCTTTGAAGTAAAATTCACCTTTTCTCAAAAAAAGGCAGGGTCGTTTCGTGACGACTCTGCCTTTGCATTTTCAGTTGCTGCTATCCTTAACTTTTCTTGAACCGTCTCCAGCCTGCCAGGCCCAGGAACCCAGGGGCTAAAAACCAGACTGCGCCAGGCAGCGGAACGGCGGAACCGCTCAGGCTGTAAGTGAAATCATAATCATAACCCGAAAACGGAGGCTGGTTAACAGGATAGTGGACGTACGAGTCAAAATTGAGTTCGCCAGGGCCTATATTCTGCGTATCCGCCGGAAGCCATCCCCACCACGGCTGATCGATCCTAATGGTATCCGCCTGGACACTGAACCAATAATGGGTGTTTGCGGCAGCAGCAAAAGAAACAGGGAGGTTTGCTGAATAGTTGAAGTAACCAGACTCGCCTATTTGGCTGGAGGCAATGCTTCCGATAGGGATATATACCTGGTAAGCAGGAGAGTCTGCAGGGCGGTTGTGACCCAGCGCATCATCGTAATAGTTGTCATAGAAACGGACATAAAAGCCACTGGGCGAAATTGGGTCATTTGCCCCGCCTGCCCCGCCTGCCCAGCCTGCCTGGTTAATTTTGGCTGCAGTGACGAGTTTAAAATCATCGGCGATCCATGCATTCCAATTAGTATTATCAATATATGCCCCCCATCCGCCCTGGGGCTGATTCCAGAGCAGCTCGGCGGATGCTGTACCGGTTAACGCCAGGCAGATGGTTAACGCGGCGGCTATACATACAAAAGTTGTTCCCGGTCTATTTCTCATAATTACCACCCTCCTTTGATTCGTGTTATATACTTTTCTATGTTTCCAGTATTACCTTCTAAAGCGCTTCCTCAAAGCGACCAAACCAAGAAAGCCAGGCGCTAAGAGCAGAATACCTGAAGGTATAGGCACAGGGTTTTCGGAAATGAAAGTAATTCCCATATAGGGGGCTGAGGAATACTCCGTGTGCCCGTCCTGTGATACGGTCGGCAGTTGGGTATCGAAATAACCTGCTGGACCGGCATAGCCTGCGAAACCTCCATTAAATGTTGAATAAATACCATCATTATTCACCCAATAGATCCCGAGTCCGCTCGTCACGCGGGTGGGATTGCCTGTATGGGCAAACAATACTTGTGCACCGCCGTCTGGTGCGCCCACAGTAACCCAGGCGCCGTAAAAAGAGTGCATACCGTCCAGGAGGGTAACTGATCCGCTGTCATAACCGCTGGTAAGAAGCTGGCCGTCAACGTAAAACCCGCCTTCGAACTGGCCGGCAGTGATGGTCACAGTGAAGGGGTTACTATCATCAACAGTGATATAGGCTGCCGACGCCGGAGCAATGAATACCAGAGAAAGGGCAAAGAATGCAAGGGCTATGATCATGGTATTTCTAATACGCATAATAAAATCCTCCTTATTTTTACTTAGTACCCACCCTCACGGATGGGTTGACTTTATCATAATTATTTGACATCGTATAACAAATTTTTTTTATTGTATGTAGGATAAGTTAGACAATGTATGTAGGATAAGTACTGAAATTTATTGTAATATGGAACAGGAAACAAGCTTTCTTTTAATATACATTTTTGACGATCCTTAAAATCCATGACAACGACCGGAATCAGGTCAATAGAAGGATAATGCCCCTTACCTAACCTTAATCCCCTCGTCGAGATATTTTATAAGGGGGTAGATGAAGAATTCGATGATCCTCCTTTCCCCGACCCTGATCTCGCCCGTTAAACTCATTCCTGACGTAACAGGCACCATCTGTCCTTCAACCATGAGCCGTGATTCAAGAAAGTTGATAAAGACTTCATAAACAGGTCCAAGCTTTTCATCATCAATACTGTGTTTTGCAATATTTCTTATGACCCCTTTCAGCGTGCCGTATTTCTGAAAGTCAAAGGTGTCGATCTTTATCAGGACAGGCATGTTGTTTTTTACGAAGCCTATGTCTTTATTAAGAACCAGCGCCTTGATAATAAGCGGCGCATCTACCGGAACTATTGCCATCAGCTTCTGTGCAGGCGTTACCACGCCGCCGATTGTGTGGAAATAAAGATTTGAAACATGGCCTTCCACAGGGGAGAGTATTCTCTGCTTCTCGTTCCTGAAGGCTGTCTTATCTATTTCAGCTTTGATCTCCGTTGTCTGCCTGTGTTTATCGGAAAATTCCTTCAGGGATGCTGCTTTAAAATTCTCATTGATAAGGGCTGTCTCGCTGGCAATCTGCGCCTTCTGGTGGTTTAATTGCTCAATTTTGTGCCTGGATTGCTCAATGTTGTTTGAATATGTAAGTATATCATTTGCTGCTTTTTCATATTCATTCCTTGCAATGATATCGATAACTGCCCTCAGCCTCTTTTCTTTCTCTGAAGCCGCAGCAAGCATGGCGCTGTTGTATGACTTGTCCTTCTGTGTTGATTCAATCTCCTCTTCAATGCGATTCAGTTCCGCCTTTTTTCCGTCAAGTTGTTTTTCGACGCTTGCTATTGATGATGCATAAAGTTCCTTCTGGATTTTTATTGTCTCCTTATCGTGAATTTTCGCATCAGGATTAAATCCCTTATTCCCCGGAGCAGAATACATCCGGAGTTTTTCAAGCTCAAGGAACTGGAGGTTCTTTTTCTTTGATTCCACTTCAGGCGCTGTCATGGAAGGGTCGATCTCCATAAGCGCCTGTCCCTTTTTTACAAAATCCCCCTCCCTGCAAAGGATGCTGCTTACGACGCCTGTATCGAGGGGTTGAATAATTTTTATATCCCCTTCAGGTATCACAGACCCCCTTGCAGTGACGACAATATCAACCCTGCCAATGCATGTCCAAAGGCCGAAGAAAACAAAAGATGCGATGATAATCCAGAAAATTATCCTTCCCAGCGGATTGGCAGGTTTTTCCTCGATCTCCGCCATAACAGGTTTAAATTCATGAGCATCATCATGCCTGAATATCCTTTTAAACAATATATGCCTCCGGTCTTTCACGCTATGATTCCAATCCGCAATTCAACATTCACAATTAAAAATTACTTTCCCTATTTATTCAACATTCAACATTCAACATTCAAAATTGCATTACTATCCTGCTGCATGTACAGGTGCCGGTAGTAGCCGTTTTTTGCCATCAGTTTGTCATGATTGTCTATTTCAACGATCTTTCCGTTGTCAAGGGCAATGATAATGTCGCAGTCTTTAACTGTAGACAGCCGGTGCGCCACCATAAACATGGTCCTTCCTGCCTTGATTTTTGCGATATTCTGCTGGATGATTTTTTCGGATTCATAATCAAGGGATGATGTTGCCTCGTCGAAGATGAGTATCCGGGGATTGGTTATCAGCGCCCTTGCGATAGCTATCCTCTGCTTCTGGCCGCCGGACAGGGTTGAGCCGCGTTCCCCCACAATTGTATCGTAACCCTGCGGCAGCTTTGCAATGAACTGGTGAGCGCCGGCAATAACGGCAGCCTCGATTATCTGTTCCATTGGTGCGTCAGGCCTCGAGATGGAAATATTCTCCCTGATTGTACCGCTGAAAAGATAATCATCCTGGAGGACAACACCTGTGTTGTACCGCAGCCACACTGGATTTAAATGCTTTATATCAATATCGTCGATATAGACTGCGCCTTCGCTTATGAGGTAGAGCCTCTCGATCAGTTTGGCAATTGTGCTCTTTCCGCTCCCGCTTCGCCCCACGATGCCCACGCTCATGCCAGGTTTTATGTCGAAGCTGATTTTGTCGAGCACATAAGGGGAATCAGGTACATATCTGAAGCAGACATTTTCAAACCTGACAGCGCCGTTGAGCCTTGGCAATGTAATGTCTTTGCCGGATGTGACTTCGACAGCGTTATTGAGTATGTCGCCGATCCTGTCAACAGAAAGGAGCGCCTGCTGGAATTCGTTCCAGAGGTTCACGAGCCTGAGAAAGGGACCGGTAAACTGTCCGGCAAACATCTGAAAGGCGATCAACTGGCCGATGGTGAGCCGGTTGTCTATTACAAGCTTTACACCGAGATAGAGCACAGTAATCGTCATAATCCTCTGGAAAGTGCCGGATACGGCCCCGGCAATATTTCCCATATTGGAGAGTTTGAAACTTGAATGGACATATTTTCCGAGGTTTTCTTCCCATTTTCTCTGCATGGAGCCTTCGAGTGCAAGGGATTTTACCGTCTGAATGCCTGTAATAGATTCGACGAGATAAGAATTGGACTGCGCCGCCATCTGAAACTTGTACTCCAGCCTTCTCCGCAGTTCCGGCGTTACAGTAAGGTAGAGCATTGCCGTAAGAATTATAAAAGCGGAAAATATCAGGGTCAGCTTAACGCTGTACAGAAACATCACTGCCACAAAAACGAGGGAAAAACACAGGTCAACAATAACCGATACTGATTTATTCGTAATGAACTCCCTTATATTATCAAGTTCCCGCATCCGTGCAACGATGTTGCCTACTTTCCTGGACTCAAAATAGACGAAGGGAAGGGAGAAAAGATGCTTGAACAATTTAGCGCCCAGTTTTGCGTCTATCTTATTGGCAGTGTGGATAAAAATATAGTTCCTCGAAGCATTCAGTAGAAATTCGAAAATCGTCACGGCAATAAAAGCAACGGCAAGAACATCAAGAGTGGTCATGCTCCGGTGGACAATAACCTTATCGAGGATTACCTGGGTAAAAAGCGGCGTTACAAGGCCGAAAAGCTGGATTACAAAAGAGCCGGTAAGAACCTCGCCGATGACGTTTTTATAATGGAGTATCTCATTGTAGAACCAGCGGAAACCGAAGGCTGCCTGTGAAGAAATCATTTTATGTTTAAAAACAATATATTCTCCGCTCGATATGCTTTGCAAATCCTCTGGCCCAAAGGGTTTTGCCGCCATCTCTTCAGGGAGAAATACAAGAGTCTTGTTGCTTTCCGCATTTGCCTTCAGTAGAACGCCGAAGGTGTTATCCTTTAATATTACCATGGCAGGGGACGGATATTTCTGCAGCAGTTCATCAACGGGCATCCTCTTTATGCGCGCCCTGAAACCCAGGTTTTTTGCAATGAGAAGCAGTTGCTCTTTTGTCAGCTCCTTGTCAGTAATACCGTATTCTCTTGTTATTGTCCGTAAGTCCACACTTATCTGATTTATCCGGGCAATAAGCTCAAGGCAAATGAGGGCGGTCTGCATCAGTTTATCTCTTCCGAAAGTATTTGCAGTTCCTTGATCGTAGAAACCTTTGTACTGATTGCTTTTACCAGCTCAAATCTCTGGTTTACCAGCTCAATCCTCTGGTTGAGAAGATCGATCCAATCAATAACCTTCTGCTCTGTAAGCCGCCCGGTCATAAACAGTTTCTCCTCTACCTTCGACAGCATATCTTTCTGGGTTTCTATACCTTTCATATACATTCTTCTTGTTTCATCCAGTTTTGCATGCCTGTTCGCCAGTTCGGCAAGCTTCTTTTGTTTCTCAATCTTAAGTCTGTCGATTTCCAGTGCTGTTTTTTCCATGTCTGCACTTCTCTTAAAGCCTTCGAAGATCGGCATGGTTGCCGATATGCCTACGTAATAGTTCCTCTCTCTTAAGTCTTTTACAGAGGTGTCATAGTTGTCGCGGTCCTGTCCATACCAGACGTATCGGGAATAAAGCCCGAACTGGGGAAGCTGTTCTCTTTTCAGGATATCGAGTTCAGCCTTTTTCTTCTCTA
Source organism: Pseudomonadota bacterium (assembly GCA_026388275.1). Classification (NCBI taxonomy): domain Bacteria; kingdom Pseudomonadati; phylum Pseudomonadota; species Pseudomonadota bacterium. Next base: position 73,300 of record JAPLKB010000028.1, on the reverse strand, counting down.
TTTCGAGGCCGTAAATTTTAAACTCAGGGGATTTTTCCGCATTAAAATCGTTTGCATAATCCTCGTTATGCCCTTGAAATTCCTGAATCCTGAGGCTGTCCGCATCGTAGCTGTCTCCCGTATAAAAGGATAAATCCTGCAGAAGCGCCTTTAACCTGAGTTTCAGATTGTCGATGGCGTCAAGGGTTTTCACTGCCTTCAATGCCTCATCAACAACCTCAATCTTCGAGATTGTGCCGGCTGAGTAAAGCCTCTCTTTTGTCAGAGAAAGTTCTTTGTAAAGGGACAGGAGTTCCATTTTTGCCTCAAGTTCTTTGGAGACGATAAGCAAATCCGTGTAGAGGTTCAATACCCTGATCTTTATGTCTCTCACCTGCTGAATGAAGACCGTCCTCTTTGCATCCACATCTTTTTTCGCAATGAGCACCTTCCTGCCTGTGGAGCCGAAATCGAACAGAGTATAGGAAGCGGCAAGGGACAGCGAGCTCTGGTACTTTGTATTATCGCCGATAATGGTGTCGCCCACTACAGTAACCTGAGGTGTGCCGCCTGAAAGGTCTTTTGCATATTCGGAGTTCCAGCGTGCGCTCAAAGTGGGGTAGTAGAGGGAGTACGCCCTTTTTTTCATAGCCTGACTGATATCAATGTCAATGCCTGAGAGTTTTACTTCATGTGCATTTTTAAGCGCGCGCTCTGTCACCCCCTCAAGGTCCAGTGTTTGTGCGGCGAATATGTGAAAAGGCGACAGAGTAATTGCTGTCAATAAATTAAGCAACCACAGGGCACGATAAAAACCGTGGAACATCCCACGGTCCGTTAACTGTGCCATGCATTCACCACAATATTCATCAGATCTTGGTTCCTTCTCACATCATCCACTGAAGTTAATGGTATGCTGTTGTTGGTGGTGAAGGCTGTTATTTGCTGGATTTAGTTGCAGCTTAACGTTGTGACGCCGGGTGCTTTTTGCGCCTAACTTTGTCGATTTCGGGGCTGTTCGGTCCTCAATGTACCGCAGGGGTACACCTCCGGGCGGCATCCCCTCATCTTCGCGTTATCCATCAAAAATCACTTCGGCCTTGGAAAGAAGCAAAACACATACTAAGCACCCATGGTTGTCCTAATAGAAAAAATGTCCACAAATAGAACGAAACATCTTGACAGCTCATTAAAATAGCATGAAAATTAAGTGTACGATCTAATTTGAACGTAAGATTTATGGGGCCATTCTTTTTTGTGAATTGCGAAACTACTAAAGTGAATGATTCGGAGCTAAGAGAAATATGAATAATATTTATAATATAAATAAATTCTTTCTTTTTATTATTTGTATGTTGGTTTTGCTTATCGGCTGTACAACCAAACCTAATGAAATAAACAGGCTTTCCGTTGAAATCTATGCCAAAGGCAAGATACAGGACCCGAAACCTCCTCATGATTTCAAATCTGATGGTTGTTCCTGCTTCCCGGACAGCGATTGGGTTGAGTGTTGTGTGATGCATGATCTGGCGTACTGGATGGGTGGTACAAGTGAGGAAAGGAAGGATGCCGATAGAGCGTTGAGAAAATGCGTTGCAGATAAAGGCTATCCGAAGACTGGTGCTCTGATGTACTATGGCGTCAGGGTGGGAGGGGTATGGTGGCTGCCTACATCATTCCGGTGGGGTTTTGGCTGGGATTATCCTAAATCTGGACCCCCGGGAAAACCCTACTAAATTTTATATCTTGTTTTTGAAATTGAAAAAAATTGAGATTTCTAACAATGAAAGTTGATGACAGCCCATACTATTCCATGGAATTTATTGAAGAGGATGGCAAGACATATGTATTATTTTATAATGCAGATGATGAACTTGTTGCTAAACGGGAAATGTCGAGACAGGATATAACGGAAGCTATAAGGTTAGACGGAGAAAATAATTAATTCATCTATGAAAATCAAAAATACAATCCCTGCCAGCCTCCGTTCAATTTGTATTGTCTTCATTGCCATGTTCTTTGTCGCTTCTTGCTTTTCATCCCCGCAGGATACAGAACCCGTACACGGGAAAATCAGAAAACCCCCTGAAAACCTTGAATCTGTCACCGTTACACGAATTGTCGACGGCGATACCATTGTCGTAACCTACCGTGGAGACAAAGAGTCAATACGACTCATAGGCATTGATACACCCGAAAGCAGGAACAACAAGAAAACCCGCAGAGATGCCGAACGCACCGGACAGGACATAAAAACAATCATTGCCACAGGCAAAGAAGCCGCTAATTTTACCCGCTCTCTCGTACACCCCGGTGATACCGGCACCATAGAATTTGATGTACAGAAGCGGGATAAATACGGTCGCCTCCTCTGTTATTTTTACCTTTCAGACGGCAGGATGTTAAATGAAGAAATTGTAAAAGCCGGTTATGCGAATGTCATGACCATCCCCCCGAACGTTAAATATCAGGACCTATTCATTGCCGCCTACAGATCCGCCCGCGAAAATTCCAGGGGTCTGTGGAAGTAGACAGAGGAGAGAAGTTGAATTAAACAGTACGTGTTTTTATCTGCAATCAAATATATACAAGCGATAATAGTCAACTTGTAGAATCTAAATTAGATCGACTACGATTAAGCATTTTTTATTGAAAAGGGCTTTTAATATGGAAATAAAAAGAAAAAGCTTTATAATACAAAAAACTATTTAATTTATAAACGGTGGTTAATATGACTAAAGAAGAGAAATTTTATAAGGCAGTTCAAGATGTTTTTATTGGTGCCAAGATCGAGGGTGAGGGCGGATTTATCAACATGATGCAGATTAAAGCTGGTTATTATTCACAAATAGAAAAACTTCTTAAAGAAGATATAGATAAAGCTGTGGAAAAATATCCGAGCTTCAGGGAAGAACTTTTTGACAAGTTGTACTCTTTTTTTAGCCGATATTTTACCGAAAGTGGTTCAATTTACTTCAATTCAACACCGTTTCATAGCAATACTTATGAAAAGGTCTACACCGATAAGAAAGATGTGATCCTTTTTTGGAAAACACAAATGCTTTATTATGTCAAAACCGACCGCATATTTAAAAGTATGCCTATTGAATTTGATGGTTTGAAATTCTATTTTGACGCTAGCCAAATTGAAAATAAAAGAGCCAACGAAAAGCGATCACTTATTTATCAAATAAAACAAGTGCGTGAAGATGAAACTATGGTGCTTATTGTCAAATACTCTGAAAGAGGCTCAAAAACAAAAACAGATGAGATGTTAAAAAGCTTAAAAAAGAAGAATATTACGATTAACGAAGAATTATTGGAAAAAGCATTCCGTGTTTTTGAAAAGCAAAGTGAAGTGGATTTTTTTATCAACAAAAATGTAAAAGCATTTTTACAGGAACAATTTAAACTTTGGAGCTATCAATATTTCTGGGATGGAGCAAAAGAATGGTACGGTGACAGAGTTAATCAGTTGCAAATTTTGAAAAACATTGCCTTTAAGATTATTGATTTTGTCTCCCAATTTGAAGACGAATTGGTGAAAATTTGGAACAAACCAAAATTCGTGAGAAAAAGCAATTATGTGATAACACTGGACAGAATAGGGGACAAATCATTGGTTGACAAAATTCTGGAGCATAAGGGTATTGCTGATCAAATCAATGAATGGAAGGAAATTGGAATAGTAGATAGTGAATTCAATATCAAAAGCATTTCTGAAAACAAAAAATACAAATATTTGCCAATAGACACAAAATATTTCAAAGACTTAGAGCTTGAAATAATAGCTTTATTTGAAGATTTAGATAATCAATTAGATGGTTGGTTGATAAAAAGCGAAAATTATCAAGCCCTGCATACAATCCTTCCTAAATTTAAAGAAAGGGTGCAGACAATCTATATTGACCCACCGTTTAATACGGGTGATGACTTCGATTATATTGATAATTTTCAGGATAGTACTTGGTTAACATTAATGGAAAACCGCCTCGTATTGGCACATAATATTTTGCATCAAAATGGTTCAATTTATTTACATCTTGATGAAAATGCAAATTATATTGGAAGAACCTTAATGGACTATGTATTTGGTGATGACAATTTCAAAAGAGAAATTATATGGGATATTCAAGTGTTATCGGGTTACAAAGTGAAAGGAGCAGATAAGAACTGGATTCTTGGTCATCAATCTATTTACTTTTATACAAAAACTGAAAAATACTATTTTGAAAAGCTTATTCAACCACAATCTTTAAAATACTTAGAAAGTTTTAATAAGATAGATGAAAAAGGATTGAAATACCAGGTTGCACACGGAAGAAGAATATACAAAAATGTGGTTGAGGCCAAAGGAAAGCCTTATGGTGATGTTTGGTCATTATTAAAAGATGTTGTTAACGTGGAAAGGCCTTTTATGGAAGTGTGGAATGAACTGACATCTGTTGTTGATCTTAATAAGTCATTTTCAAGTGTTTGGTCTGATATTATGTCTTTTCAACAACAACCAACTTCAAGTGAGCGCCTAGATTTTGACACTCAGAAACCCGAGAAGCTACTTGAACGTATAATTAAAGCATCTACCCACACCGAGAGTCGAGATATTGTATTGGATTATTATGGTGGAAGTGGCACGTCGGCTAACGTCTCACAAATATTAGGGAAGAAATGGATATGTATTGAAATGGGTAAACAATTCGACGAAAAGATACTGCCTAGATTGAAAAAAACATTATCTGGTTTTGAAACGAGCGTTTCAAGAGATAATAAATATATCGGAAGTGGCATCTTCAAATACTACTCACTAGAACAATATGAAGAAGCTTTAGCGAATTGCAAATATAGAGATGGGGATTTATTCAGCAAAGCAAGTGAGAACGCATATCAGGATTATGTATTTATGAAAGACGAGAAAATGCTTTCAGCCCTGGATATTGATTACGAGAAAAATAACGTAAACATAGATTTGAGCAAATTGTATACAGATATTGATATTGCCGAAACTCTATCAAATTTAACTGGAAAATGGATTAAAGCAATAAAAAACGATAAGGTTGAATTTACTGATGGAAGCAATATAAATATAAACATATTGGACTACAAACTCATTAAGTCTTTAATCTGGTGGTAATATGAAGACCTATTTACAATCAATAGTAGATGATTTCCCATTAGATAATCTGCCCATAGAATGGCAGAATCTTGACTTCGGAAGGTTTTCATCTTACAAGACTTTATTTGATTTTCAAAAGCAAGGGGTACAAAATGCCATAAAAGCTCTTTGGTTTTTTTATAAAGAGAACAATGGAGAGAAAAAGCTGTTTTTTAATCAGTATCAATCAAATGGTTTCAGCGGAAATTTTGATTATGATCTAACGCGGGAAAGAAAATCGACCAGACATCTTTTGGAATTTGATAAAGATTACCCTGTTGTGGCAGGAAAAATAGCCTTCAAGCATTTTATAAACCGAATGAGCTTTTGGATGGCAACCGGGTCAGGAAAAACACTTATTATAATAAAACTTATTTACCTACTTGGCCAGTTGATACATAGAAAAGAAATTCCCAAAAACGATATTTTGTTTTTAGCGCACAGAGATGATCTTTTGGAGCAATTTCAGAATCATGTAGAGGAATTTAATAGTTTTAATTTTGAAACTAAAATAAATCTTAAAAGCTTGAAAGATTACGAAAGTTACAAGCGTGAAAATGTTTTGCCATTTGTCAAAAACGAAATAACGGTATTTTTCTACCGTTCCGATTTAATTTCCGATGAACATAAAGAAAAAATTGTCAATTTCAAAAATTATGACGATAGCGGTAAATGGTATATCCTATTGGATGAAGCGCATAAGGGCGATAAAGAAGACAGCAAACGGCAGGTTCTTTACTCAATTCTCTCAAGAAACGGTTTTCTTTTTAACTTTTCTGCTACTTTTACCGATCCTCGCGATTATGCTACATGTGTTTTTAACTTTAATCTTTCGAAGTTTATTGAAGAAGGGTATGGGAAGCATATTTATGTGTCCAGCTCTGAAGTAACAGCATTTCGTGAAAAAAATGATTTTTCCAAAATTGAAAAGCAAAAAATTATTTTAAAAACACTTCTGCTTCTCACTTATATAAATAAGCATTTTGAAATGGTCAGACAAATAAACAAAGATCTATATCATCGCCCTCTTCTTTTGACTCTTGTCAATTCAGTAGATGCAGAACAGGCAGATTTGAAATTATTTTTTTCTGAATTGGAAAAGATCGGAAAAAATGAGATTCGGAATAATTTGTTTCAGAAGGCAAAAACAGAACTTATTGTTGAGATTGAAAACAATCCGCAATATGAATTTGAAAATACAAACGTAGTATTTGATAAAGAATTGTTCGATAAAATAGAATATAAAGATATTCTAAATCAAATATTTAATGCTGAATCATCTGGTAATATTGAGGTCCTAAAAATTCCTGGTAATAAAAACGAAATAGTTTTTAAACTCCAGACTTCTGAGAAACCCTTCGGTTTAATAAAGATTGGCGATATTTCCGGTTGGCTTAAAGAAAGGCTTGAAGGATATGAAATTAATGAAAGCTTTGATAATGAAAGCATTTTTAAGAAGATCAGTCATGATGATTCAGAAATAACTATTTTGATGGGCTCCCGCTCGTTTTATGAAGGCTGGGATTCTAACCGCCCGAACATAATTTTGTTTGTAAATATTGGTGTAGGAAGTGATGCGATAAAGTTCATTCTGCAGTCTGTTGGCCGAGGTGTAAGAATAGAACCTCAAAAAAACAAGCGAAAAAGAATTTTGAATTTATTTAACGCAAAAGAAATAAAGGTAGAACTATTTAACAAAATAAAGCAACATGTTTTACCGCTTGAGAGTTTGTTTATTTTTGGGACAAATTCTGAAAATTTAAGAGAAATTATCAAAGCGTTGAAAGAAGAGAAACAAGAAAAAGACTTGGGTCAAGAATTTATCGTTAATAAGGAAGCGAAGAAGAGACTGCTTCTTGTCCCTGTTTATAAAGAATCAGAAAAGATATTTGCGGAGGAAAAAGAACCACAAAAATATGCAATTAATAAAGAAGATTTTTATTTGGCTAGGGCAATGTTTAATTATCTTGGTGAAAAAGTTGCTTTAGTAAAATATGAGTGTGATGTAAAGGTTCTCAAAAAAACTAGCGAAGGCTTCTCGGCTTTTGAAAAATATTTTGACTTTGCAGAACAAAGATCAATTTCTGAGCCAGATTTATTGGTAGATAGCATATTAGATCATTTTAGTGTAAGAGATAAAGAATTAGATAAATTTAAGAAGCTTGACAAGGAAATTATACATTTCAAAAGAATTAAATTAAGCAATGGGGAAAAATACAACGAAATCCTTGACAACATAAAACGAGTGAGAAATTATGAACAAAAGGAAAATGAAGAAAATAAAATAGATGCTGAATTTGAAAAAACAGGTAATCGAGAAAAATATAAACAAGCGCTCATATGTCTTGAACGTAATTTTGTTTCAGAAGTTAAATTAAATAAATTAAAAATTAAGTATATTCAAAATCATTACTATATTCCTTTGATTGTATCCGACGATGAGAAATTCCATTATTTAAACCATATTATCGATGTTGATAGTGAGGTTAAGTTTATTGAGCAACTTGAAGATTATATACAAAAAGAAGATAATATATTCAAGCAATTTGATTGGTGGATGTTTTCAAAACTCGATCAAACATTAGACGAAGTCTATATTCCATATTACAACCCGAAGGAAAATGTTATCGCGAAGTTTAAACCTGATTTTATTTTTTGGATGCAAAAAGGAAATGATTATATGATTTTGTTTGCCGACCCAAAAGGAACGGAACACACTGACGGATACAGAAAAATTGATGGCTACTCAAAAGTATTTGAAACAAAAGAAGGAAAAGAGAGTAAATGTTATCTTTTCAACGGATTTAATATCAAAACAAAATTACTGCTGAAGCCAAAAAAAGGTATAGCTGGAGTATTAGATAATTACAAAAAATATTGGTTTGATAATTTCATAGATATCGATAGTAAAATTAATATATAAGGATAATGGTAAATATAGCCCCCTCCACTATTTCTCTTATCTTATATAAGCGAATGTAATATTATGTTTCTACCAGTAATCCATAAAGTTTATTTTAAATAAATTGTTTGTTATATGTGCAGTTACTACGTGCAGGTAGATGTAATTCATTCTGGTTATTTCAGGCGATCCCTTTTATCGGGGGTTGCCTTTTTTGTGCCGATTTTGCGCTCTGTATCTGTCAGATTCCGGCATGACTACTATACATTTGTTTAGTAGTCATAACTACACTTATGTATTTATAAAAATAATGCAATCATCTGCCAGACCATTTCACATATTTGTGATAACGGTATGTCATGGCAGAGTCGAAATATACCTCTGAAATAATCAATAAAGCTCTGGAACAAGATGAAAGGCTCCAGTAACCTTTCCCTGCTCGACCTTCTTCTCAACAGAAAGGTTTTAAACGCCCAACTGCAATCAAAATATGATGCATACACGGCAAAGCTTGAAAAATGCCTTAACGGCGGAGCGGAGCCGATGGTTACAGATGAAAATAACACTGCAAGCGATGAAGTTGGTATTCCCGAAAATCTCCGGGTGAGACGACGTTACACAATGAGTGAGGCGGCGCTTGAGCAGCGGCGCAATGCTACGAAATAGCTCAACAAGGCTGCCGGCATGGGATGAAACCGGAACGGCTGGAAGCACGGCCATTTCGCGCGGAGTTTCATCAATAAAATAAAACCCTGCAAATCAACGTGCCCGCATTAATCCTCACACTTGCGGAACAGGCTTTTTATCTGTTTGTTTCACCGATACAATCTCCGGGGCTGTTTCAACATGCTTTTCCATGAAAGAGACTAAAACCCTCAGTTCATCAAGAAATGTCTGAATATCTGATTTCGTATACATCCCGGTCTTTTTTTCAAAGTATGATTTTGCATTTTTTAAGACAGCAACTTTCTTTTTAATAGGCATAGGCTTAGATGTTGATTTCGGTTTGGCTTTTTTGTATGCAGTAAGCATTTTCTCTAATTTAACATTCGTTACAGGGGTCTCCATTATTTCATCAAATATGGTAAAAAAGTCAGGACTTCCAAGGTTAGCGGCAAAGAGATACCCCTGTGAAACAGGGAGTTTTCCACCGGCAATTACGTCCTGAATTTTGGGAACCAGTTTTAGAAGGGAAATTGTGCGAGACAGCGTCCTTGTTGACTTTACGGAGATTTCAGAAATGACAGACACAGTGTCTGTCATTTCCTTCGATACAGAGTTAGGCTTGAGATCATAATTCACCAACTCCTTCATTACACTATCCAAATTATAATTCTTATCAGGATGTCGTGCCTGAATTAAGGCTAATATACCATTAGCCTGATCTATGGGGTTTACGTCTTCACGTTGGAGGTTTTCCGTTAATTGCAATACAAGGATTTCATCCTGTGTGACTGTATTGACATTTCTTGCCGGGATAGTTTCAAACCCCAGCTTTTGAGCTGCAAGATAGCGTCTTTCTCCAAAGATGAGGAGGTACTTATTATCACCCTTTGGAGTTACAAGTATAGGTTCTAATACACCTTTGTCTTTGATAGAAGACATGAGTGCTTTAAAGGACTCACGTTCTGTGTCAATCTTTGATCTGATTTGTTCTTCCACGTTACCCCCTTTTTTGAAATTCAGTGAATAGTCGTCAGTGAACAGTCATAACCTATCTACTGCCTTAACCGCTATTCACTGTTCACTATCCGCTATTCACTATTCACTGATCTTAATGCCCTCCGAATATAGGATTGCCATTAAAATAGATATTTATGATTTAACTTAAGATGTCTTGACAAAAGATGTGTTTACAAAGATGTGCTTTAATTTATAAACATGTATTCTAATAGATACACTATTTCAAATATTATTTTCAAGAATATTTTTACAAAAAAATAAAAAAAATTCACAAACTTTTATCCGGCCTTTCCCTGCGAACTCTGTGATCTCTGTGAGAGACAAATGCATTTGTAGTTTTTCCTCAAGGGCTGGGTATTATAATAAAACAGGAGGTTTGTATGGCAGAGGGAAGAAGAAAGTTCGACAGGGAATTTAAAGCTGAGATTGTTCGTCTAATTCCAATCCTAAATCAAGGCGCTATCATCGTTGGCTTCGTCCGGGTACCCGCTTGGGGGTGTTCCCTTGCTGCCTTGATTGCCCCGCAAAATACTGCGGGGTAGTTCATTACATCCTTGATTTAGAATTGGAATTACATGTTTGACAAACGCGCTTGACTTTATGCCCTAATTGCGCTACAATGTAGCTCAATAGGAGGTAACAACATATGGCTACAAATTCAGTTGTCCGTGCCCGCATTGACGAGCGCATAAAGGCCGAAGCCGAGGCGGTGCTCGCTTCCATCGGACTCACTATTTCCGATGCGTTCCGCATGATGATCGTTCGCATTGCAAAAGAAAAGGCATTACCTTTCGAACCCCATGTTCCTAATGATGAAACCATTGAAGCCATGAAAGCCGCCCGACGCAGTGAGCTTGTTACAGTGGGAAGTCCTAATAACTTACTTGAGAAGCTCAATACGGGAGATTAGGTTCACGGTCCGCTTTAAGCGAGACTATAAGCGGGAAAAATCAGGGAGGCATAGCAAAATCATTGATGCCGCCCTGATGAAAGTTGTTAATCTACTTGCCGCTGACTTGCCCCTGCTTCCTACCAATGTTGATCACCCGCTTCTTGGTGAATAGGCCGATCATCGCGACTGCCATATCAAGCCCGATCTCATCATGATTTACCGCAAGCCCGACGATGAGCATCTTGATTTGGTTCGCCTTGGGTCGCATAGCCAACTCGGTTTGTAATTTTCTCATCAAATACTCTTTTCTTGATGCAAAATAAAATCTGAATGAAAATTGAAATTACTCCATCTGTACAGGAGATGTTCCTGATGTTTGCTTTTAAGGCGCCCTTTCTGATGTTTTTACCGGAACTTCAGGGGTAATGATTACCTCGGGAGGCCACTGTTTGCCTGTAATGGTAATCGTACCTTTACCTGCAAGGGGGGCATTTTTGTTCAGTGCCTCATAATACAATTTTAAATCAACCTTCTTTTCATAGTCGTTCATATTAATTGTACCGATGCCTTTTATGCTGTTGCCCGGACTATTTATGGCAATCTTGTTCAGATTGATTCTCTCCCCATTAATTTCACCCTCAATGACGATCTCATCATACGGAATAGTGAGCCGGGGAAAATCTCTTACCGATATTTCCTTGATCTCCCCGTTTTTCACATTAATAGAAAAATTGCCTTTCTTCTTTTCCGGTGCATAGAAAGACAATTCTTCTTTGATCCACCCGTTTAATGTGCCGCTGATACTCCTGAACCAGGGCAATCTGTTTTCCGGATATGCGGCAAGGTTTACATTGGCAAGGCTCATTTTTAAAAGAGGCAGAGAATTTGCCATAATCGGAATATTTTCAATGTTTGCTTTCATTGTCCCTGAATATACCGATGCATCAGAAGTTATGTTGAGGATACCTTTTAGAAGTAAAAACAAATTCCAGTTGATTCTTAATTTCTCAACTTCAAAAAGCGGTTTTCCCTGCATCGCCTCATGACCAAAAACTACTTTTGACACTATTCCACCGCCTGGTTTCATTTTAGCATCCTCAATAGAAACCAGCATTTTGCTTCCGACAAACAAATTCTGAAAGGCAATTCCGAAAAGTTTCTGGTATGGGAAAAATAAATTCAAAAGTACTATGAGCAAAACAAAAAACCAGACCCCGGCCCCGGCATAAAAAAGATTTTTCTTGATGCTCAGGCCTGATATTTTATTCCTGTAAATATCTTTAATTTTTAATTTTATACGTCCAATGTCAAATGCCATAAGGATGCTAACCGCCTATCACTACCGCATACATATCAATAACTGTCTGGTTTGCAGCGGACATGGTCAATTGCAGCTTTTTTACATAGAGCCCCGAAGTTTCCAAAGCTTTTACAAAAGTAATAATTTCACCGAGGGCAGCGCCGCCCACTTTTATTTCAAAAATTCTCTGAGCGCTTCCCCACTTATCTTCTTTTGTCATTGATGGTTTCAACATGTTGAGCTTCCCGCCAGTAAACGATTTTGTAACAGCACCTTCAATCATACCAAGGGAAATGATCCTTTGCTGACTTCCCTTTGGGGAGGGCTTTTCTAATATTCTCTTTTTTTCCTGATATTGATCTTTCAATTTTATGACTTTGCCAAGTTCCACTTGTTTTGTTGCTATTTTCCCTTCGAGAATACGGGCATCTTCTTTCAATAGATAGGCATATACTGACGTTACCACGATGATACCGACAAAAATGGCAATATAGATCCTTTCGGATAATAATCTGAAAACACTTAGAATATTTTTCACAATTTTCCCCTGATTTTAAATCTTACCTGCTTTCCGTCATCAATATCAACGCTTTGTATTTCTACTGATTTAATATCTTTAACATTTTCAAGGTTTGATTGAATCTTTTCAACAACTGCAAAGGATATTGTTGTTCCGGATATGGCAAATTCCTTCTCATCGCACACAAATTCGTTCAGTTTTACATCGATTTGATTGTCAAGGCTGCTGCTGATCCCGGCAAGCACCTGAAGGGGAGCCATGGCAACATTTATCCCTGCACCATGCAGTTGCTGATCGATGGATTTAACTCTGTCTTCAAAGAACTTTCCTACGTCGTTGACAGGCGCCGCATTGGGGAATACTGACCTGTATAACCTTACCTGTTCGGAAGTCAGATATTTATAAACCCGTTCTTTCATGTAATAATTTAGATAAAAAATGGACATGATTACCATACTTAAAGCCGCAATACCGCCCCCAACCAAAAAGATGCTTTTTTTGTTCAGCGACGAGAACACCCTGCGGCGGCTTCTTAAGAGGTTTATTTCATGTTTTGGATTTGCTGACAGGAGTGCTGCCCCGATGCCGGCCCAGAGCCATTCCGGACAATCATCATGTTTTAGGTATGTTTTTAAAGACGGTGTATCAAGCCGGATATTGAATTTCTTTTCAATGCGCTCCTTTTGTATCTGCACATCTTTATCACTGCCGATCAAACAATACGTCGCCACATCAAATTCTTTATGGCTTAAAAGTTCCTCAATGGCCTGATTCAACGAATCTGATTCCGGGGAATAAAAAAATTGTCTCAGATATTTAAGCTTATTTTTCTGAAATACCATGACAGACGCCGTATTGCCATCGATATTGAAAAAAACGTAGTCCGGCATGGACAATATGTTAAACCATTTGAGGGCATATAAAACAGCGAGCGCATTGAGGGTAATGATATTTATATCTTGATTCCCCTTGAATCCATCCAGGGCATCTTTTGGCACTGCAACTGACAATACATCTCCCCTGCCGATTTCCTGAAAATCAACTTCGACACCTTCAACACCGAAGGGTAATACATCTTCCAGTTCATTGTTGATAACAAGACCTATTTTTTTCTTTCCGGTAAAAGGGAAGTTAAGATGAACCATATAGCCTGTTGAGGTATCCATAGATACGCCAAAGTCAGAACCCTTCAAAACATCTCGTATCTCATCGAATGTACCTTTCTGATGGATCTCCAGATCCGAAATCTCATGTTTGTTGATCGAAAACCTTACCCCATGACAGATACCTTCGTGCCGGATAATGGAAGACACATTCCTTTTCAATTTTCTCTCCAGGAAATAATAATCACTGTTTTTCCCTCTCTTTTTAAAAGGGCATCAACATTTTTTGTTACTTTATAAATGGTGTATTTGCTGTGAACTGTAAATACCGATGAATTGACCTTTGTGTAAGGCAAAATATTTGCGTAGAGATTATCGGTTACGCCGATTACGTTTTTCAGATCCACAATGTTTTTAAATTCCTTTCCATCCCTGTATCGAACAATCTCTTCGACAAGTCCTTCTCTCAGTTGATCATGAATGTCATATAATACTTCTTTTTTGGCGGTATTAACATTTAATTTTCCATCTGTCGGGGCAATGGTAATATAATCCTTCAGTTTTTTATCCACAAGCAAATCTTTATCAAATCCCCTTATAAGATAAAGTTCATCAAGCGAATCAAGGGGACCGTTTTTGGGAGAGTAACCCATGGGTTTATAATACTCATATTCAGCGCCCCATGTGCCGAAGGGCTCGCTATCTGCATCTATAAAATCTATCAGCGCATCAACGATCTCCTGTTTTCCTCCAAGGCGCGCAATAAGTTTTCTCAAGCTGTTTTCCACATAGGAATTCACGTTTACGCCTTTTGAATCAACAAGCTGGTTGATATTAATTTTTCTGTCTTCATCAATAATATCGACTTCGAGTTTTCCATCGCCAACTTCAATAGCAGGAAAAGCCATGGACCAATTATCCGTTTTTGCATCGTAAGCAGGGTTATCCGCTTTGAGAATCCCCATTGCCGCTTCAACTCCTGAACGTGCGAGCCACAAAGCCTGGGTATTGTCCCTGAAATTGGCAGCCTGAAGAAGCCTAGCCTGAGTTCTTGCATTAAATGTGAGAACAATGGGGAAAAGCAGCGCAATAACAAGCATAACCACAATGAGAACAAAACCTCTTTCATCTGAATTCCCTCCCCTCCCCTTTCCGCGAAACAGTGGCAGGAATGGGTTGAATTCCATCGGAGCTTTGCTGTTCTTCAACATGTTTTTAACCTGTATACTAATCTTAATGGAAAATATGGGTTTAATATAATGCACTTGGAATTGTCTCATCTGAAATAAACTCTTTTGAGAAACCTTTTTCATCTTTTAGCGTGATCATGATTCTCACCTGTTTCGGCATTTTTCCCAGAGTACGGCTATCCCACTCGTCAACCCAGTTTTCACCGTCATAGAAAGCCAATTTAAAGGAGGTTATTATATTTGAAAGCTCATAATTTATACCTCCCTCTACCAATTCATTTTTTATATCCTTCGATTCTCTCCTTACAAATATTTTTTCCTTTTTATCAGGTATGTTGTACGTGAAATATCCCACAACGCTTAGCCCAAAGGCAGTGTCTCCCATTGCCGATGTTGTAATAAAGTCTATCCTGTGTGAGGGTTTTTCCTCTTCCCTGTCTTGAATTTTACTTATAAATTGGGATTTCGGGGGAGGTGCAACCCCGCGTAGATCCTGTTTAATTAACTCCAGAAGAACAGGGCCTGCCTCAAGCACTTCCCGTCCTTCAGACGCCGCATCAACAGACCGATTGATACCAAAATAGGTAAAATACACCGTTAATAGTAGAAGCGAAGAAAGCGTTATTGAAAGAATTACTTCAAGAAGGGTAAAACCAATATTTTTTTTTAGTGTCATTGGTGTCAAAGCATCTTATTTTACGAGTCTTTTACAAAGAAAGTCAATGATAGAAGTCGCCCCGATATTGCAGAAAATGTCAAAGAGTTTTACTATGAACCCGCGATGCAATCAGCGTTCTACCCCGGTTTTAACGTTGCCTTTGTTTTGGGTCTGAGATGCAGTATCCGCAGACGGAATTTCTGCGGGTGTGTTTGCTGTCTGCGGATTGCCTGTCGAATTTGGTTTATGTTGGGGCACAGTGGCAGCCGCCGGCTGCTGAACCTGATATACGTCCATGTTTGAAGACGAATGGGCTTCTATATCGGTCACAGATGGTGCTTCCATGTATTTTGTCCTCTCTGCCCTGCCGAGCACCATGAGTATAGATTTTTGGGAGTTTTCAGGTTTTATAAGAACGTAATTATAACCGCGCATCATTCGCTTCAGCATATCGTCAAGAGTGATTCCTGATATATTCAAATTAATCAGTTCGTTCCCTACTGCGTAACCCTTTAATTCAATGGTAAATTTTGCTGAAAGTTTTCTTAATGCCTCATTCAATGGCAGGTTGCTTATATTTACACTAATCTTGCCATTATTTAAGAGCTTGAAAATATCCTTTTCTCCTGCATATGACTGGGCAAAAAAACCGATATGTGTAATGAAAATAATAAAAATAATATTTTCTATGATTCTTTTCATATTTATACTTTGCACAGCAAAAAGGGTATTGTCAAAAGTTTTTGTCTTATCCTTCTGTTTTCTGAGCAATTTTGTCTGCCTTTTTCACTTGGTAGGTCAGCGTCATGTTCGAGGATATTGATCTGCGGCGGTCTGCTTCGCCTTGCGATCCTCCGACGTTTGCCACCCATGTGACAGGCGGCTGCTTTCTATATAATTGGCTGCTCGTGGGTACCCGGCTAAAACAGTTTTTTAACATTTAATCCTGGCCTCCGGCCTGCAAATCTCACAGCCCATCCACATCTGCAAAATCCCCGACATGCCGCTGACCACCCAAGCCTGATTCACATAAACGTTTATGTGAATACGGAATAAAAAACGGAGCAAGTATTTGCCATTTCCCCCTACCTTGCTTTGAATGGTGTAGCAGCACTGCCAGTTATAGTCAAGCGTTTTGTATAGATTTGCTTACTGAATATTCTTATTTTGACACAGAAGAAGTACTCATACAAAGAATGCTTGACCCGTTCCAGCAGCTCTGCCAAGGAATATATCTCACTTCATGGGGGTTTATTCTTTTCCATATAAAAAATATATGCCCTAATTCCTACCAATACTTTCAATATTATTCTATTTCCTACACATGAAATGTGATACAATAAATCGAAATAACCTGAATAACATCCGGGAAAAGGACTATTAAGGTATATTCATACCCCGGAAAACAGTTGGCTTGGAATCTCCGAAATGTTTGACTCAGAGTTATTTTTGATGATGTATCATGCTTGGTAATATAGATTAATTATCTACCTGAGGAAATAAGTGTGTTAAAGAAATATTTCCTGTTTTACCCTTATATAGTGTCAAGCGCTGCCGCTGTATTAACAGCAGTAGTTTTATTGATAATTATTAATGCCTCTGTTATGAAAATTCCATTACAGAGTGCCGGTAAAAATATATACGGGAGAGCTGTTTCACTTCAGAATCCCTCTGCAGAAGTTAAAGCTGATTATGATGCAATAATCAAGAGGAACCTCTTCAGGGCAAAACTCCAGGCTGAAATGCCTGTAACGAAAACAGAAAAACAGATTGAGGAAGAGAGACTTACTGAAATAATGCAAACTATGACTTTAAAGGGTGTGTGGCTCGGAGGAAAAAAGACAGACCTCTATGCTGTCATTGACAGGGGTGAGCAAAAGGGAGTATGGACATACGGATTGGGAGAAGTCATAGAAAATGGACTGGCAGTATCCGATATACAACGGAATTCAGTTCTGATAAAAAAGAGTGATTTTGGCGCCAGGATTAAATTATTTGCAGCAGGATTCGAGAGGGTGAATTTCCGTACAGGGAGTTCGAATGTTGTATTGGAAACAAGAAACTATAAAACAGCCGGAAAGGAGAAAGAAGGACAACCGCCTTCCAGGCAGCAGGTGGATTATTCAAGAGATATAAGACAAGAAGGTAATAATGTCACTCTATCAAAAGCTCTGGCGGACAGAATAAGAGCGGACAACAATATTGTTATGTCAAATGTTGCGGTAAAAGTATCAGTTGATAATAGTGGACAGTCAAACGGATTCCAAATCGTATCAATTGACCGTGGGAGTATAGCTGAAAAGATGGGAATTGTTCCAAACGACATTATTCAAGAGGTAAATGGACGAAAACTGATTACATCGGATGATGTGAGAAATGCCGGACAGGCATTCAGGCTCGCAGCAAAATTGAAAGTCAAAGTCTTACGAGAAAATCAAATAAGAACACTCTATTATGAGGCAAAATAACATATGAACTTTTCACGAGGTACTGAATTTGTCAACGAATAAAAAATCTGTTTTGTTTTTGACGCTTTTCTTTTTCATTGTTACCATGTTCCAGTCTTTTGCTCAGACCTCGCCGCCCGCATCAACAGCACCTCAGAAGTTACCTTCTGCGCCGGTGCAGAATGCACAACAACCCCAAACACAACCTGCAAATCCAACCAAGGTTGTTCCTCCTTCACCGCCAGTTCCTGCACATCCTTTGCCTCAGGCGGCGTCCTCCAGCAGTCATGTACAGATGAACTTTGATAATATCGAACTGAGGGACCTCATCAGATTTGTCAGCAACATTATGGGGAAAAACTTTGTCTTCGATGAAACCGTAGTGAAAGGCAAGGTTACAATTCTTGCACCGAATAGCATATCCAGGGAGGAGGTTTTCAGGGTTTTCGAGACAGTGATCAATTATTACGGGTTTGCAGCAGTGGAAACTCCGGAAGCGATAAAGGTTGTCAGGGGAACCGACGCTAAAGGCATGTCAGTCGCCATTGTTGATACTGAAAAACTGACAAGTATGTCACCGGACGACAAGATCGTCACCTATGTGGCAAGACTCGATTATCTTGATTCGAACATTATGGTAGGTGTGTTCCGACCCATGATGTCCAGAGATGCTTATCTTGTAAATATACCTGCTACAAATTCGCTGATTATGGTTGACTCTGCCTCAAATATTCAAAAACTAAAGCGGATCCTTATCGACACGGATTTGCCTATCTCAAAACAACTGAGCAGCATAAAAATATATAATGTTCAACACACTATTGCAGAGGATTTAGCTAAAGCGCTTCAGACACTTTTAGCAGAGGGGAAAAAGGCTGCAACACCAAAAGAAAAGATATTTATATCTTCTTATCCTGCCACAAACTCTTTGCTTATCAGCGCTCCGGCTGAGGATATGAAAGAGATAGATCGCATTATAAGCGAGATTGATACTCTGAGGCCGCAGGTTCTCGTAGAAGCTGCTATCATAGAAGTGTCTATGGCAAGAGGGGAAGAGTTCGGAGTAGAATGGCTCGGCGGATTGTCACTGGGAGGGGATAAGGCAATAATCGGCGGGGTTACTCAGAAAGGCGGGAATTTAATAAGTACAGCAGCAGGTATTATATCAGGCATTCAAAGCGGGGACTCTTCTACGGTTGCCAAAGCGGCAGAGAGTATACCATCAGGGTTAAACGTCGGCGTTCTCGGAAACAGCATTACTTACATGGGTAAGCAGTATCCGAGCCTTGGCGCATTTATCCACGCCCTGAGTACAAAAGATAACATCAATATCCTTTCACACCCCCAGCTGCTCACCATGAACAATGAAGAGGCTGAAATTGTTGTAGGCTCCAACGTTCCTTACACTACCAGTACCCGTATTGACAGTGCCGGCAACCCCATCAACTCATATGACTACAGAGACGTGGGTGTAAAGCTTAAAATAAAGCCTACCATTAATAAAAACGGCTTTGTGCACCTCAATATACAGCAGGAAGTTACAAAGGTCCAGCAGGCGGTTGTACAAACAGGCGCATCTTCGCAAATACCTGCGCCAACTACCCTTAAGAGGTCTACGAAGACTACCGTCGGTGTGCGGAATGCACAAACGATAGTTATAAGCGGTCTTATCAGTGATGACATGACATCGACCGATTCAGGAATTCCCATTTTAAGTTCCATCCCCGTTTTAGGATACCTTTTCGGATATAAGACCAAGAAGTATGAGAAGACCAATCTTCTTGTCTTTATCACTCCTAAGATCATTTATACCCCTCAGCAGATTGAAGAGATAAGCAGGGATAAGAAAGCTGAGCAGGACATGATTTTTGGCAACAATGCTAAGAAAATAGAAAAGAAAGCGGATACAGCAGTTCCAGGGGAATAGGGATGGATTTCATCAGACCGGGTGAGCTCAACCCTCTTCCCAACAACATATCAAGAATTCACTTCACCTTCTTTCAAAAAAACGGGATTGCCCCTTTGGGATGTACAAAGCACCCTGTTTGCCTTGTTGTTGCGCTCCCGGAGGGTCAAACCAAAACAAAAACGGATATTCTGAGCATGTATGCCGGCATGCCTGTTGAGAAGATATATGTTTCAAATGAAGATTACTTGAATTATCTTAACACCTTCAAAGAAGAACAGGGGAAAGAAGTGGTTATCGGGGTAGTGGAAGACCTTGGGGAAAATGCCCTTTCTGAGATTACGCAGGAAATTCCCAATGGACACGATCTCCTTGATTACGCGGCAAATGAGCCGCCAATCATAAAACTGGTCAATCTTTTCTTCTCAATTGCAGTGAAAGACAGGGCAAGCGATATACACATCCAGCCTTTTGAGAAAGATTTGAGGGTAAGATTCAGAATTGACGGGTTATTATATGATATGTACAAGCCCCCTAAAAGAGCCCAGGATGCTATTGTTTCAAGGGTTAAGGTTATGGCCGGGCTTGATGTGGCTGAAAAGAGACTTCCCCAGGACGGCAGGATTAAAATCACGGTAAGCGAAAAGGATATTGATGTCAGGGTATCTATTATCCCTTCTGCGTATGGGGAACAGGTAGTCATGAGGCTTCTTGATAAAGGCTCCGCAATAGTGGGGCTTGAAAAGGTCGGCATGTCCCCTGAATTTGAGAAGACTGTGGTATCGTTAATTAAAAGACCGCAGGGCGTTTTTCTTGTGACCGGACCGACAGGGAGCGGAAAAACAACAACGCTTTACGCAGCACTTCAGCTTATCAATACCCCTGAAAAAAATATACTTACCGTTGAAGATCCTGTTGAATATATCCTTCCCGGGATCGGGCAGATGCAAGTAAATCCGAAAATAGACCTCGATTTCGCAAAGGCCCTCCGCTCTTTTTTAAGACAGGACCCTGATGTAATCATGGTCGGTGAAATAAGAGATGAAGAAACGGCACGCATTGCCATACAGGCTGCTCTTACAGGACATCTTGTATTTTCTACATTGCATACCAATGATTCGGCAAGCGCACTTACAAGGCTGATTGACATGGGTATCGAACCATATCTTTTAACTTCATCAATAACGGCAATTCTCGCGCAGAGGCTTGTGAGAAAAATATGTCCTCATTGCCGGGATGTGTATAAACCGACGGAATTCGAGAGAGAGTTGTTTAACGAAAACCTGAGGAACAGTGAACGTATTTTCTACAAAGGCAGGGGCTGTAAAAATTGTTTAAATACAGGATACACAGGGAGAACCGGGATATTTGAATTGCTGAAGATGACCGGCAGGATACGACAGATGGTCCAATTAAAAAGGTCATCAGAGGGAATAAAGGCAGAAGCAAAAAAAGAGGGTATGCTCACATTGAGAGAGGATGGTTTAAATAAGGTTTTTGAAGGCGCTACAACATTATCAGAAATTATGAGGGTAACAATAGAATAGCTCACAGTTGCCGGCAAAACCATTGAGCAATGAGTTGATGTCACAGCTACAGGTTAAGCAGAAATGAGATTTAAATACAGCGCTTTAGATCAGAGAGGCAAGAAAGAAAACGGCTTTATAGACGCCGACACAGAAGGTGCTGCAAAGACTGTGATTAAGAACAGAGATCTTTTCCTCGTATCACTGCAGGAATTTCAAAAAATATCCGGCAAGAAACAAATAGGAGTTTCCTTTGGAATGAAGCAAAGGCTGCCCATTAAACTGGCAAGACAACTCGCTTCGCTTTTAAAGGGAGGTGTTCCGTTATTTCAGGCATTAACTATTATAACCAACCAGCTCGATATAGATAAAGAGAGAGAAATTGTCAGTCATTTGAGGGACCAGGTAAAGAGCGGCTTCGCATTGTCGGATGCACTAAAAACATTTCCGGATATATTTGATGAATTATTTGTATACTCTGTGCAGGCTGGCGAAAAGAGCGGAAGCCTTGATTTGATTTTGAACTACCAGGCAAATTTGTTGGAGAATCATGCAGTTATCCGTGGGAAAATAAAGGCTGCCCTTGTATATCCCCTTATCATGTCAATCGTTGGAACCGGAGTTGTTTTGTTCCTTATCGGATATGTTGTTCCTATGGTGATAAAGATTTTTGAACGCATGAGTCAAGGGCTTCCGATCCCGACTAAAATCTTAATCGCCATTACAAACCTGGTAAATAATTACTATTACATTATTTTTATCATTCCCCTTTTTTTGTTCTTCGGTTTCGAATGGTTCCGAAAAACCAGGGAAGGGAAGAGGCTGTGGCACAAGTTCCTTTTAGATGCACCTGTTGCCGGTAGTTTTTATTTAATGGTGCTGGCCGGCAGGTTCACAAGGATTTTGGGGACATTGCTGAAAAGCGGAATCCCCATGCTGCAGGGCATCATAGTAGTAAGCAACACGATGAAAAACATTATTGTATCCGAAGCTGTCATGAAAATAGCCGGGATGGTGGAAGGAGGGGTTGATTTGTCCGTTGCCATACGCGATACCGGTACTTTCCCTCCCTATGTAGCTGATATGGTAAATGTGGGAGAAACAAGCGGGAACCTCGATGAAATACTCACGAATGTCTCAGAGTATTATGATTCCAACATCAATCAGAGGATAACAGCCTTTACAGCAATGGTTGAACCTGTTATCATCCTTTTGATGGGGACCCTTATAGCTTTTATTCTCGTATCAATACTGCTTCCGCTCTTTGAAATGAATAAAATTCTGTTAAAGAGGTAAAGGGGAAACTTATGAAAGCATTTCAAAG
Source organism: Pseudomonadota bacterium (assembly GCA_026388275.1). NCBI lineage: Bacteria > Pseudomonadati > Pseudomonadota > Pseudomonadota bacterium. The sequence continues at coordinate 50,718 of JAPLKB010000028.1, read as the reverse complement.
CTTACGGATTTTAAATTCAAAATTCAAAACTCAAAACTCAAAATTGAATTATAAGGGTTTTACATTGATTGAATTAATGATCGTTATCGTCATTATCGGTATACTTGCCACCCTGCTTATTCCGAGGATTATGGACAGGCCGGAAGAAGCCCGCAGAATCAAGGCAAAAATAGATATCAGGACAATAGAAAGCGCCCTCAAACTATATAAACTTGACAACGGCATTTATCCCACAACAGAACAGGGGCTCCAGGCCTTGATCAGGAAGCCTGATAGCCGGCCAATGCCAAAAAAATGGAAAGAAGGAGGGTACCTGGAAAGTATTAACGTGCCAAACGATCCATGGAGTAATCCCTATTACTACACCTCTCCTGCTTCCGATGGCAAGGATTACGAAATTATCAGTTATGGATCAGACGGAGAGCCGGGTGGAACAGGAAAAAATGCTGATATTTCAAGTAAGGACATTGAGAAAGATTAACGGGTTTACTTTACTCGAAGTCATTCTTGCATTCCTATTAATATCTATCCTGCTCACTTTTGCATCAGTGAGGTGGGATTTTTTTACAGCAAAAAACAGGGAGACATTTTTAGAAAAGCTTTCCATAGAGATTTCGCTGCTTCGTGAGAACGCCATCTCGGATTTTGAACCAAAAGCAATCCAGTTTGATATTACGAATAATGTTTTAAGCATAGGCTATGTGGATGTGATTAAAGGGTTTGTATCATCAAGGGATATAAAAATTCCCGAAGCATATCTCCTGAAGGATGTCATAATAAATGGAATGAAAATATCAATGGGAAAAACGGTTATGAGGTTTTACCCTACAGGGCTTGTTGACCGCCTGATTATGCACCTTGAGGGAGAAAAGGAAGGTTTTTATTCAGTAACAATTAACCCGTTGACGGCAAAAATGAGCGAAGAGCATGGATATCTGGAAGAAATTATCATCCCAAAAAGGGATAACCCTACTTGAAGTAATGGTATCGGTGGCAATCGCATCGATTGCCCTGGTCTCTCTTGTTTCACTGGTGCTGACCTCATTAGGAATGGAGGAATATGCAAGAAAGGTGACTGAGGCAACCATGATTGCCGATAACAGAATGAAAGACATTGAAAGAAAAGAACTCCCTGAGCCCGGTCAAATCGAAGGATTGATAGATGAGAAGGATCCTTCGGGCTTCTTTATTAATCAAAAAATCAGTGAAACCCTTTTAAATGATGTGCGGCTTGTAGAAGTCGAAGTGTTCTGGGATAAGAAGAAACACTCTGTGAGGCTGATTTCATATAAACTGAAAAAATGAATCGTCCTGTCTAAGAACCAATTAAGTTGCATTTACAACGCCAGTTCCTGGATTAATAATCAGCAATATCAATCGTCTCTTCAAATGCCTTTGTCAGCGCATCAAGCAGGGCTTCCGGTCCCTTTTGCCCGTCTTTCTTTATTTTCTCCAGTCCAAGGCTGTATGAGTGCAAAATCTCCAAAAGCGGACTCAGATTGTCAGAATATATTTTTGAAACATCCTGCCCGGTCTTAAGAGACTTTACTATAGATTCGGCAGCAAGAATCCCGCTTTTCAATTCAGTGCCTATGCCCTCACCACTCACAGGAATCTTGAGACGTGCAGCATCGCCTGCAAGCAAAACATTGCCTCTTGATGATGTATAGGAATCAGGATAGGGATGTCCAGGAATCTGGACCCGACTCAGACATCCGTCCTTCCATAAGGGCTTCTCACCGCTAAACCCAAAGGAAGTCAAAATATCACTTATTTTGTTCCTGAGCGCTCTTATACCTCCTTCAAGGGTAAAACACTCCAAAATCCGTAGGGGATATCCTGGTTCAATAACTTCTCCTCGGCAAAAATTCTTCCTGCTGTCTTGCCGCCCGTTTTCACTCAGTTATTTAAATAAGAATGTGTTGACATAGCGGATTTGATAGTGAAAAATAGATCTTATACTTTGAATTCTGTATAATTCGTGAAATAAGAAAAGGCGAAGGAGGCTTCCCATGTATCTCAAGGACCTGCTCACAGAAGAACAAAACGATATTCGTCAAATGATCAGGAAATTTGTTGACAGGGAAATCATGCCAATTCGGGAAAAGATCGAGGAGGAGCACGATCTGGTTGAATCAGTGCTTCAAAAGCTTGTTGATTTAGGTATTCAGCGAATCGCTTACCCGGAAGAATATGGCGGAGGAGGCACCCATTCGACCACTACCATATGCATAATCCGCGAAGAGTTGGCGCGAGGAGATGCAGGCATCAGCCTCAGCGCCGTTATAAATGGAGGAAGTATTTTAAAACCTGCTATGGCAGCAGGCAATAAAGCCGTCCTGGACAGGTTCGTTCCTGCCTTTTGCGGAAGCAAGCTGAACTATGCCTGCCTGTCAATGACGGATTCCACGGGTGGTGCCGATACAGAGAACCCCCTTTTAAGAAGCAAGTACGTTACTACAAGGGCCCGGCTGGAAGGTGATGAGTGGGTCATCAACGGAAACAAATCCTGGCCTACTCATGCCGGTATTTCAAGCGTATACCTTACCGTCTGTACCACAGACCCGAATCTCGGGGATGAGGGCATTGCACTCATCTATGTGCCGGGTGATACCAAAGGACTTTCTTTCGGGAAACCGGAAAAAAAGATGGGATTCAAAACATCCGTCAATGGGAGCATATTCTACGACAATGTCAAGGTACCGAAGGAATTTAGGCTCTCCGGCCCTGGTGATGATGGGCGCTTTTACCATGCCACCATGGCAAGTTCGCAGTTGAGTTCCGCCACAATGTCCCTTGGTATTGCTCAGGCGGCCTTTGACATTGCCCTTGATTATACAAAGGACCGGACGAGCGGCGGCAAGCCGGTGCGGGAATGGAGCATGGCAGCAGGCATCCTGGCAGACATGGCAATCCGGGTTGAAACAACAAGGGCTCTGGTCTATAACTTTGCGTGGATGTCCGATCATCGGGATAAATACGGGCCTTCTTTTACAAACGAAATGATCTCGAAGGCAGGCATCGTGAGGATATATGCGGCCGATGCGGCCGTGTGGGTTGCGGACATGGCCATGCAGCTTATGGGTTCCAACGGCCTGTCTCCTGAATATCACCTCGAGAAATACCTGCGGGATGCGAAAATTACACAGTTATGGCTCGGTGGTCAACAGATTTCCCGTTATCGTGTCGTCCGTGGATATTACGATTATACCGTAGAGTAGCTGTTGTTCCAGGGACCGTTGCCGACGCCCTTCGTCATAGAAGGACAAGAAAGGGTTGATACGTCCCCTGTGTATCAACAACCGGTTGCCGAATCCATGATGGCCTTGTGCATCTGGTAAACGAGGTAGGGTGGGGCCTCCGGTGGAATCTCGCATCCCGACGACAGCATGAAACCCCGGGGAGCAGATTTTCCCTTCTCTATAGCCTCCCTGCAAAGGCGGTATATCTGTTCCGGTGTTTCACTCAGGTACACCTTTGGGTCTATGTTGCCGATGATAACATTCCGGGAACCAAGGTGTTCGATTGCCGTAAGAAGGTCAACCTCGACTCCAAAGCTGCAAAGCCCCGGATCGCCCATGGGAATCTGGCTCCAGTAAGGCAGGTTTTTGTTCTGATCTCCGCAGATGTGGTAGAGAATGTGCTTTACCCCCAGTGACAATATCTTTTCATTCGATTCTTTGATATAAGGGAGAACGAACTTCTCAAATTGTTTTGGCGAGATAATGATGTTGGCTGTCAGAGGCTCCCACATCTGCGGAATCACACGCTCGCTGCCAAAAACGTCCGACCAGTATCGAACAATGTCAACGATATGGTCTGTGGTAAGACGCATGATTCTATGCACAAGATCCGGTTTTTTCAGCATCCACCGGCAGAGTGTTTCAACGGAACAAACATTTCCTGCAATGGTAAAGTTGCCGCCACATACAACAGAAACAGGCTTTCCATGTTTATCTTGCAACCGTGAAAACTCCATAGCAAGTGGAAGGCACCCTGCCGCCCCTGGATCAGGCAAGTTCAGTTTTTGAATATCCTGTTCTGTCTCGACCGGAAATCTCGTGTGGAACGGCGCCTGTTCATAGGCAGTGGCAGGCATTTTAATCTCACCGCCAAACTCCCAGGTGCCGTATGAGGCATAGCCATATATAGGGCCCCAGTCGAAACCATACTGTTCGTGCGTCCACAGTTGGAGTTCAAAGCTCTTTTGAGGGTCGCTGTAAATGGCGGCAATAGGGTATCCTGCGTTTTTTGCGCAGAATCCCAGAATGAATGGGAAAAGCGGGGTCCGGTCAATTGGTTCACCCTTAAGTAATCTCATGGCTCGGTTATTCATTTCTACTACCTCCCGTATGTGGTTCTGCGCTCGACGACCGGACAGAGGGCTCTATTCATACCAACCAAAATCATTGATAGCCTTTTTCATTGCAAAGAGGTTTGCAGCAGGCGACCTGGGCGGCAGTTCACATCCAGTGCCCAGAATGAAACCCCTGGGTGCGTGCTTGCCCTTCTCGATACACTCCCGTGACTGCTGGTACACTTCCTGCGGGTTTCCCGTCTGAAGAATTCGGGGCTCAACGTTGCCGACTACGATGCATTTGTCCCCCAGCATCTCTATTGCCTTCGTCAGGTCCACTTCATGACCAAAGCCGGCTATTCCCGGATCTCCAAAGGGCAGCTCACGCCAGAACAACAGGTTCAGATTCTGCTCTCCACAGATGTGACTGTAGATGTATTTTGCACCCAGGGCCAGCACCTTCTCGTGAAGCTCCAGGAGATACGGAAACGAGAAGTCTCTGAAATGTTTCGGCGATATGACCTGGTTCGAATCTGTGGGCGCCGAATCGCGGATATCCACATTATCAGCGCCAAAGGTATCCAACCAGTACTTTGCTACCGCTACTCCGAAATCCGTAGCCAGCCGGAGTACTCTATGCGCCAGAACCGGTTTTTTCAGCATCCACCGCATCAACTTCTCAACTCCACAGATGTTCCCTGCGATCATCAAGGGACTGCCCACTGAAATTGAGCAGGCAAGACTGGCTGCACGCTGCAGTTTGCTGAACTCCATGGTCCTCGGAATTGAGCCTGCAACGGTCACATCAGGTAACTCCAATTTCTCCACGTCTTCCTCCGATTGGACAGGATGGCGCTCCACCGAAATGGCCTGCTGCCACTCGGACTTGGGTATTTTAATATCCCCGCCAAATTCCCAGGCGCCATAGCAGGCACCGCCAAACTTGAGGGCTTCATCGTGATTATACATCTTTTGGATCCATTGCTGTGCTTCAAAACTGCTTGCAGGTTCCGAATAAAAGGTCTCCATCGTCATACCTGTGTTTATAGCGCAAAAACCCCGTGTAAAGGGGTAAAAACCTACCCGGTCAATTGGTTTTCCCGAAAGGAGAGCCTTCATCCTCTCCGCCGGCGTCATTCTGTCCGGCCTCAAATTCCAATTCTCGTTCATGGCGTTGCCTCCCTTACTGCTCCACTCGCATGTGTCCGGATAGATTCCCACGGGCAAACCCGTGGCACTAATACCCGAAACCCTTTGCGTGGATGATAATCGCATTTACCCACGCTCGAAAGCGTGGTCCTCTGCTGCCTCGCATCGCCCTGGAAATTAGCTCGCACCGCGAGTGAGAGGGGGAGGCTCCGACGGCTTTGCCGGTGGAGGGGGCGACGCAAGCCCCGGCAATAGATCATTCAGGCCTGCCTTTCTCCCTATTAAGAGCTTTGAGCGTTTCTTTCACCACCGTCCCGCAGTTAAGGGCAAATCCGTCGGCCCCGTAGGCCATCGCCATCTCTCGGCTCAGCGGTGCTCCTCCGACCATCACGGTTATCCCAGGATCATACTCCTTAATGGGTTTTATGACCTCGGGGATGGCCAGCATGCTCGTCGTCATCAAACAGGAGATCGCCACAACGTCAGCGCCTGTTCTTTTTTGCTCGTCCAGAAATAGGGGTATCTTTACATCAGCGCCCAGGTTGTAAACAGTCCACCCTGCGGCCTCATACATGATTATCACGAGGTTTTTGCCAATCTCGTGGATATCCCCCTCAACAGTACCTATGACAACGCTATAGGGCTTTGCCTGTGTTCCGAGTTTAATGTGAGGCTTGAGCACATCGACGGCCGCATTCATCGCATCTGCGCAGAGGAGCAACTCAGGCACAAAATATTCCTGTTTCTCGTAAAGTTTTCCCACCTCATCCATTCCTACGGCAAGACCTTTCAGTATAGCATCATTCGGATCAATACCCTTTTTGAGTGCCGTCATAGCCAGTTCAACTGTCTTTTCCTCATCAAAGGCGATTACCGCATCGGATAGTCCCTTCAGTATCTCTTTTACTATTTCGATTGAATCCATGCCTATACCTCCATTATAACTTCCCGACTTTGTAGACCTTACAGGAAGTGCCTCTTAGGGTAACACCCCCCATCTCATGGGCATAAGGAGGGCTGTTGCTGGTAATTGCATTAATACACGATTCTGTAAATCCATGCAGATCTTCATCAACTCCCTTCTCAGGGTACCACCAGCCGTGGTCCCCCACCACAACCCGTGGGTGCAGACTTTCCGAATATTCAGCCTTATGGGTTATCCTGCCTCGTTTATTTTCAATATAGACCCAGTCCCCATTGTTGATTCCCAGTTCCCTGGCCGTGGCAGGATTGATATTAAGGATCGGATCGGGACGCAGGACTCTCAGGCTTTTGATCTGTCTCAGGTTGGCGTGCCGAAAAACAGCCGGCTTCCTCGTGGTAAGAATCAGAGGGTATTCGCCTGCCGCCCCGGGCTCACTGTACATTGTCTCGGGAGGCTCACGGTAGACTGGTAACGGGTCGAAGCCCGCCTCCTTGAGTGCATTTGAGTAAAGTTCGAGCTTGCCCGAAGGGGTAGCGAAACCGCCCCTCTCATAATGCCTGTACTGTCTGACACACTCCAGGACATGCACTTTCCGGAACTCGTCCAAAGTAATTCCTGCGGGTCTCAGCATTTCCTCCATGAAATCATATTCGTCATTCCAGAAATACTCACCAAGTCCCAGCTTACGGGATAGCTCGATATAGATCTGGGTGTCCGACTTGCAGTCCCCCGGATCAACCACCTTCTGCTGTATCTGTGCCAAAAACGGCAGATCCCCTGACTGACGAAGGGCATCGTGCTCAAGAAAGTGGGCCACTGGCAGAACCACATCGCACATTTCAACGGTGGGTGTCAGAAACAAGTCAGCCGTTGCTATAAAATCTAGTTTCTTGAACGCTTCCAGAGTTTCCTTAGAATTAGCCCAGGTGCAAAGCAGATTTCCTCCCTGAATATAAGCCAAATGAGGTATGTATGGCTTGCCGGTAATGAGGGCCTTTATCACGCTCTGCGGTAAAGCGTAGTGTACAAAAGGAGCCAGATGCTCAGCCCCCAATCTCCTTTGCCGCATCTCTTTGGGGATATGGTCCTGTAAGGTAAATTCCGGGGCAGCCCTGGATACTATTGGAGGATTAGTCCACTGGACTTTGCCGCCCGGTACACCCACGTTGCCGCACAAGCCTTCCAATATATAAATAGCCCGCTGAGTTTGCATGGAAAGCACGATATTCTCATTTGCATTCCCCACCAGAACGGCTGCCGGTCTGTTGGCAGCATAAAATCTTGCAGCATCCACAATGGTCTCAGCAGGCACCCAGGTAATCTCAGACACTTTATCGGGTGAATAGTCCTGGACATGTGCCTTGAGTTCATTAAACCCCTTTGTCCAGTTCTCCACGAATGTCTTGTCGTACAAGCCTTCATTGATAATGACGTAAGCCATACCCAGGGCCAGAGCCATGTCCGTTGCCGGTCTCGGCCTTATCCATTGGTCTGCCTTTTTTGCCAGAACGGTTTCAAAGGGGTCTATCACCATTAATCTGGCCCCCCGGGCGACAGCTCTCTTGAGAGGTTCGTAGTTCGGTATAGATGTTGACGCGGGGTCCATACCCCAAACCACGACCAGCGCCGAAGCATTTGTGTGATCTTCCATGAGAAAGGAGCCAAAGGTGAAGCGCATGGCGTTCACGTGGGGGAAATAACAGACCGATGCCATGGAGGTGATGTTCGGAGAGCCGAATACATTGGCAAGGCGGGTAAATACATTGTCCTGAATGCCCTTAGCAGCACCCCTAAGCCAGCACACGGACTCGGGGCCGTACTTCTCTTTGGCCCTGTTCATTTCATCAGCTATCCTGCCGAGGGCGTCATCCCAGGAGACCTCCTGCCACTTCCCTTCTCCCCGTTCGCCCTTTCGTATAAGAGGATGTCTTACGCGGCCAGGATGGTTCCGAATCTCAAGTGAAGCCGTTGCCTTTACACAGAGAGCTCCCATGTTGAGGGGCGCACGAGGGTCTCCCTCAATTTTTACGATCTCCCCATCCTGTAAATGTACCAGCATGCCGCAATCCTGCAAGCAGATGGAGCAAGTTGTACGTATAATTTGATTATTCATAACGATCCACTCCTTTATGCCTTATGTCTTTTCTCGTCACAGAACCAATTATTCCACTAAGAACCTTTTACACCACAAGACGCTGGGAGTCAAATTCATTTATCTGAAACTATCCATTCAAAAATGTTATTGATTATCTAATGAGTCTGTTTTGAAACCCCGACTATTTGCTCCTTTGCTAATTCTGCCGACACCCGGAATTCACCGGATTGAAGCTTACAGATCTGGATTCAATTTTGGGGTCTGCTTTGGAACGTTCACGTTTGGGGCCAGCATGAGAAGATTTGAAGATATGGTTGCATCCTGATAAATAAATGGGATAGAATGACTGTAAAAGCCGGACTTACGCGCTATGCTGCTTAACCCTGATTGGCGTGCGGTATTTAGGGGGACATTGTTAAGATGATAAACCTTCATCACTTCAGGATCTTCTACAGAGTGGCAAAGCGTATGAGCTACACCAAAGCAGCCGGAGACCTTTTCATAAGCCAACCCGCGGTTACCAATCAAATTAAAGCCTTTGAAGAGCAGTTGGGACTGAAGCTCTTCGAAGGAAAATCACATAAGATCCTCCTTACCGAAGGAGGCAAGTTCCTTTACGAATATGCCCGTAGACTTTTCGACCTTGAAACAGAGATTGAGAGTGCGGTAAACGATCTTAAAGGCTTAAGAGCCGGCGTTGTTTCACTGGGAACATCAAGGACCTATTCCCATACCTTTCTGCATCTCCTGATCAGTCACTTCCACAGTTTTTATCCGAATATTACGGTAAAAGTGGACGAGGCCGGGTCCCTGGATATCATTCAGAGACTCCTTGATTTTCAGAACGAGGTAATCATCTGTGTCAAAGTCGAAGAAAATCCTGATGTCTGTTTCATACCGTTTTGCAGGGAGGAACTGCTTGTAGCCCTGCCCGTAGATCATCCACTTACATGGAAAATGAATCCTTCGATCAAAGACCTGGCTGATGAAAAAATCATACTCAGAGGAAAAGGATCAGCAAGCAGGTATCTTGTGAATCTGTTGTTCGAGAGATCCGGAATTCCCTTGCATATCCATACAGAAGCGAACAATACTGAATTGATAAAAAATATGGTTCAGAGGGGAGAAGGCATTTCCTTCCTGTCAAGAATAGCCATGTCCAGGGAAATAGATGAGGGAAAATTGGCAGCCCTTTCCATTGAAGAGAATCAAGTTACCCTGGACATCAACATCGCCTACCTCAAAAACCATGTTCTGTCACCCCCTGCTGTAGTCTTTCTCAACGTCCTGCAGGAAATAGCGCCGCGCGACAGGCCGATTGGCAGCATAACTGCTCTTATAGACACATTAATGCCTTCAACCTTAGACCCCGGTAGCCTGCTCCCCTTGCCCTGATAAACATTTCTCTTTTTTATATCAATAACTGCGGGAAACATCAGATGGTGAAACCGCTCTTTATAAGCGGGAGAGGGATTGGCAAGGGTGCGAGGCGACAAGTCCGTCCGTCATTGAAAAGTGATGGGAGAAAACCGCATTTCATTCAGTACCTGTCTCTCCTTTTGATCAGTGCATGAACCGGCCTCCATTGACCAGTACGGTCTGTCCGGTGATAAAGTCGGCTGAATCTGAGGCGAGAAAAGACACCATGCCGACAACATCCTCGGGCTGCCCGAGACGGGCCAGGGGGGTGCGACTAACGTCATACTTCGTCACATCACCGCCAACCAGAGCAGTACCTGCTTCGGTCTCGGTGAAACCTACGGCAACTACATTCACGCATATATTGAAAGATCCAAGCTCTGCTGCAAGCGCTCTGGTAACCCCTACTACTCCGCCTTTAGAAGCCACGTAGTGAACAAAACCGTGTGAACCGGTAAAAAATGTTTCAGAGGCAATATTGATGATTTTTCCCTTGCCTTGCTCCTTCATGGAAGGGAAGACAGCACAGGCCGAAAGCCACGTTCCCGTTACATTAGTACTTAATACCTGATTGAACTCTTCGGGCGAAATCTCATTAAAGGCCTTCCGTGCCGGGATCAGAGCAGCGTTATTCACCAGGATATCAATCCTTCCGAACACTTTAATCGTCTCTGCAACCATTCGGTCGAGATCCTCTGTCCGGGATACGTCTATCTGAAGCCACAGGGCCTCCCCTCCTAAGTCTTTTATTTGTTCATAAGTTTTTTTAAGGCCTTCCAGATCCTTTCTCGTCACGATTACTACCTTTGCTCCTTCTTTGGCCATATTCACAGCAAAGGCACGACCGAGACCCTTGCCGGCTCCTGTGACAATTGCCACTTTTCCATCAAGTCTATTCATAGATCTCTCCTTCTATTACCGGGGCTTGCGTCGCCCCCTCCACCAGCAAAGCTGTCGGAGCCTCCCCTTCTCGCCCGCCGTGCGGACCATTTAACGTGCTGACGCCTCATTCCCTGATTGTCTTGTCGAATAATTCCACCATAGATTCAAGGAGCGCATCCGCTCCTTTCTTCGCGACATCGCCCAGCTTTTTGGTCATTATCTGAAGCTCCGCCAGGACGGTCTTGATTTCCTCGATTTTCTTGAGATACGGCCCCTCGGCCTTACTATTTCCCTTGAGCGCCTCGATGACCGATTCGGCAGCCATTATCCCGCTCTTCAGGGCAGAGCCGATGCCTTCGTGGGTAGTGGGAAATAGCATGCCCGCCGTATCACCGACGAGGAGCACATTGTCCTTCGCAGGCACGAAGGAGCCGTTGATAAGATCGTCCCAAAGGTGGGGGTTCACACAGGCATCTCGCCAAAGAGGCTTAACTCCTGAAGGAAGGCCGTAGCCTTGTAATGTCTCTCTTATGCTATCCCTTATGGGACGGAGGTTGCCTTCAATCAGAAAAAAACCTCCCTTGTAATTGATGTCGTACCGTGGAGTGGCAGTGCCGGCTGGATAGAACCAGTGGAAATAGTCCTTTTCAATCGAGAGTTCCGCCTTGTAGCACTCCCTCGCCACAGGCCGATAACGCACATGGAAATCAGGCCAGAGGCATTTCCTTATCGTGGAATATGCCCCGTCAGCACCGATCACGAACCTCCCATATAGGTGATCTGTTTCCTTGTTTTCGCCCTTGACATCGACCTCATAACCACTGGCGTGCGGCCGTATTGCGGTCACCCTTGCCATGTCCCTCAGGAGGGCACCGGCCTCAGATGCCTTAGAGGACATCCAGTAGTCCAGATCTTTCCTCCATCCGACGGGTATGGGCACCTGCATCTCAATGTAGTGTCCACTGCCCACATGAAAACCCATGCCTTTATAAGGTTCAACAAGGACATCCGCTGGTATATCTCCAAACTCCTGCTGCACGAGCTTCCTGGCCCAGTATCCCAACAGCATCCCGGAGCAGACCTTGTCCCGGGGAAGTTTCTTCTTCTCCACGAGCAGTGTTTCCAGCCCGGCATCGGCACATATTTTTGCCGCCATGCTCCCGCCAGGACCACTGCCCACAACCACAACATCCCATTTTGTTTTGTTCATAAAACCTTCCTCCCGCATTCCAAACAAGCAGTTCTACACTTGCCGCAGGCTTTTTTGCTTCTCACAAGCTTATTATCCCGCTGGTTGATACTTAAGACCCAGATCCTTTGCAATAGCCCTGTAGCAATTAAGGCTGCTGCCTCGTCCAATACCGTGGGCCGAGTGGGCAGCGTGAGAGCAGAGATAGTAATTCTTTGCAGGGAGCCGATAATTATTTACCCCTACAAAGGGTCTGAACCTCCCACATCGCTCCGGCGTGACATCAAGAGCACCCCAACCACCGCCATGCGCACAGGGGTTTCTGTTGAGCACATGATCAGGCGTGGTAATATAAGCCTCGATTAGGTTCTCCATGGTCATATTAGGCGCATACCTTGACCACTCTTTAAGCCAGCGGGGAGGCACTACCTTATTCATGCTCAACCATTTTAGTTCGGGCCAATTTCTCCACGGCCACGTAAACTCTTCAATCATTTGGGTATATCTCCCGGTCGGACAGCGTGTTGAATCATAGGCATGATCCGCCGACGCAACAGCCAGGTACACCTTGCTCGATATCCCTGTTTCCCATATTTCTTTCTGATACTGGCCGCTCAGAAAATACTCGGCATCGCTTTCTCCGAAATATAACCTCGCCGCCAGATGCATGTCCTTGTGAGAAGTAAAGGTCGGGGGTTCCATCATGGCAAGGGCGCCCCAAAAAATGCTTGTCCTTTCATATCCTGTATCATTCATAAGGACGGGCTTTTCCAGGAGTTTCTGCGCCTTCATCCATATATCGTCCGGAACATGTTCTTTGCCCAGCATATCAAGGGCCAGATTAATGCTAAGATCGCTCACCACTACGTCCGCTTTTATATCTGATCCGTCAATTAATCTTATGCCTTTCGCAGTCCCGTTTTCAACAAGTACCTTTTCGACCTCATTCAGAACAAAGAATTCTCCACCAATATCTTCATATGCCCTCAGTAAAGCATGGGTTATGCTGTGGGTTCCTCCCACTGCAACAGCTCCAGGTTCCATGGACAACATCAGGGCTAATACGTGTATAAACCACATGAGCCCGCACTTTTCGCTCGGATAAAGGCCGTGCGATGTCATATGGCATCGCATATAAAATGTCTGCAGCTCCGGACTTTCCCAGAGGGTTACTGCCTGTTCTCCTATTGTCATATCAATATACTTTGGGTCAACACCATATTTCGGATCATCAAAGAGCTCTTCCAGGGGATCTTTACCATCCCCCCAATCATCCGGCCCGCTAAAACGGAATTTTCTAAATGCCACCCTCCATCTATTCCTGTATCTTTCTATTACATCCTCGGCAACTGCAGCATCGTGTTTGCTGAATTGTGCAATCTGATTCACCAGGTCCTGTGCATTTTCAGAGGAGAACTCGTCCTTTCCGGTTATTTTATCCTTCACATCATAAATTGCTTTACCCAAGATATATCGGCCATCCGGATATACCCAGGCCTCATTGTATTCAGGGAAGGCATAGGCAAGCCCGTAGTCCCTCAGGTTGAATTCTGAATAAGCCGGATGAGAATAAAATCTGGTCCACTGTGCGCACGGGTTCATGATAAAACCAGGCAACGGCAGTTCTTCCCCGCATGCACCGCCGCCCATTTCGTGCCACCTCTCGAACATCGCCGTCTTTAAACCGGCCCTTGCCAAATAGCAGGCTATGATTGTGGCGTGATGCCCGCCGCCTACTATAACCGCATCGTATTTTTTATCTGCCATAAAACCCTCCTTATTCTTATATCTTCATTAAATTCATGCTCTTGATGGTATGGCGCCAGGTCCTTTGGGCGCAGCGCTTGGTACTCCACCTGGCCCTTTCGGAACACTTCCTGGCGCTGCTTTAGGGGCTGATGCTTCCGCCTTTGCCAATTCCCCGTAATCCGGGTCTTTTGAGAAAAAGAACTTTATACCCTTGAGGATGAGTGACGGATTTGTCACTACTACCTTCACTATCTTTCTCAAATCAGATGGATCCAAAAAAGCACGTACTGTCCAGTGCACAGGGTTCACAATTTCCATCATCATCATACGGACAGGTTCCGTGACTCCTCCCTGAGGTTCTTCCAATGTAGAAGGTACAATTGTGGTAGCAAAAATGTTCGATACCCTACCAGTGAGTAATGTCCTTCCTAAACCAGTTGATCGCATAAACATGGTATCCTCCTTATATTCCCGTTACTAAAATAGTCCTAAATCTCTGGCTTCTTTAACGCCGCGTGGTTCAGGCCACCATTTTTTAATCCCCAGATCTTCAGCAATCTTTTCTGCTGCATTAAAGCCCGGACCGTAGGTGATCATACCGCCTGAGTGAGTGGAAGCTCCGCCAACGTAGAGATTCTTTATAGGCGTATCGTGCTGGCCGCAGTATTCATTGGGTCTCATAAATCCCATCTGTAAGGGGAGATAAGCGCCCTGTTTGAAACAGCCCTGTTTCATATCAGGGAACTTGTTTTCTGTATCAAGGGGTGTACCTATATAATCCCATACGACAGTGTCTTTATTCATATTAGGTGCATATTTTTCAAGTATCTTTTTGCAGCGTTCCGCATAGGGCCTTCTGTGTTTGTTCCATCCAAGACCGCCGCCGTCTTTAAGGTTGTACGGTGCGCATTCCATGGTAATGAGACCTATGTGTTTCACGAAGCTGCCTTCTTTACGGTGTACTCTTATAGGGTCGTGTATGGAAGGGAAGCAACAGTTGAAACCGCCGTCATGGAGTTCTCCTCTTTTTGAAGCTTCAAAGTGATCGACAAGATCCTGCTCACTCTCATATCCGACTACATAGATAAGTGCGTTTTCAAGTTCCGGATGCTTATCGAATATCTTGAAATGAGGTTTTTCCGTTAAGGCAAGGTGTACGGTAAAAAAGCTCATATCAGAATAATGCCACTGATCAAGTCTTGTAATAAGTTCTGAACTGAGATGCTCTTTACCTACCATGTCATAGAAGGTCTGGTGAGGGTTAAGAGTACTGCAGACAAACTGCTTTGCCTTGAGGATTGTGCCGTCTTTAAGTTCAACTCCCTTAGCCTCATTGTTCTCTACGATAATTCTCTTTATTTCACATCCGCTTATTACCCTGCCGCCGTTCTCAGAGATATACTTACCCATAAGATGTGCTACGTGGTGAGAACCCATGTGAGACAGCTTGAAATGCCATGCACGGTTTATCATGAGAGGCACGAGGTATCCGAGACCTTCAAGGTCATAATCAAGACCCCACATGGTGGCGCAATAGAGAAACAATGCACGGACCTTATCGTTTTCAAACCATGAATCAACAATCTGTTTCGGTGTAAATCCCGTAAGTTCATCATCCCATTTTGTGGCAGGATGAAGCTCAAGCTTTGCAGCCTGTTCAATACTGGGAAGGGGGTTCACGTAACTTGCCGGGGCCAGGAATACTCCCATAGCCTCTTCGGATATGTTGGCGAAGTTCAGGAAGGTCTCTGCATCCTTTTTTGAAAACTGTGCGATAGACTCTGCTGATTTTTGCGGATCGCTGTACAGGGCAAGATATGTTCCATCCTGAAAAGGCATGACAACCTGAAGATCAGGATAGATCCATTTCAGGTCATACTTTGTCTCCAGTTCGAAATCCCTCATGGGTGGAGCCCATTCTACCATCATGTGGTAAATAGCATGGCTGTCAACAAGCATGCCGGGAAGGAGAAGGTTTTCTGTGGCCAGTCCTCCGCCTATCTCATATCTTCTTTCCAGAATCGCAACTTTCAAACCTGCCTTAGTTAAATAACCGGCAGTTGTAAGTCCATTCGGACCAGCACCAATAATAATACCATCGTATTCCAACTCTCTCATAATTCTACCTCCTGTGAGTCTCTTGTAAAACTATCAACAAAAACTATAACGACACCCTTACAAGAGACTCATGTTTATCTTATTTTTTATGGCGTTCACCACGCCTTACTTCCAATGCAATTATATTCCATCTATTCCTTGACCAGACGACTGGGTGCCATATCATGTACAAAAATTCACGCCACCTGACTGTAGATCACGCGAGTTATGCTTCCCGCAAATTGAAAAAAGAGTTTCTTGACGGGTTCCGCTTCAGCCAGGCTCATTGTGCTCTTCATCGTAAGCTCGTCCTTGAAGACCATCTCTTTCATAAACTTTGTTGATCCTTCCAGAGAAAGCCAGACCGTATAGGCATCACACCCGTGGGATTCCCAGAATGGTTTGATCACATCTTTCGTAATTTGCAGATATTCATCATGTTTCTCGATGGGGACCTCATAACTAAAAACAATCTTTAACATTGGAACACCTCCGATAGAAATTAGGTTCTGCTTAAGGCTCTGTAGCCTGAACCAAGCCACTTCGAACATAATATCAGTATAGGGCGGCGACTGTGCCGCCCTATAGGTTATATGTCCACGGTAAAGCCCGTGGCACTCTGTCCTTCCGGCTTCAATTCACACCTACTTGTCTTTGTCGAGTATGTAGATTGCCCCTTTACCCGCATCTACCCGTATCCGCATCCCTGACTTTATCTGTTCGCAGGCGACAAAGGTATTAACAATTGTGGGAAGCCCGTATTCCCGACCGATAATGGCCGTATGTGACAGGGTTCCGCCTCTATCGCCAACAACAGCTCCAGCAAGACCGAATGCAATCGTCCATTCAGGGCTTGTGCCCGGACACACCAGGATATCACCAGCCTTTAGCTCGCCGAGATCTTTACAATCCATAATAACTTTGGCAGTACCTTCTGCAATACCCGGGCAGCCGCAAATACCCACGATATCCGCCCCTATTTCCTCGGCGGTCACATTAGGCATATCGCCCACCACAATCTTGATGGCAATAGGGTCAAACGAGGGTATGAGGTCTCTGCCGACTGCTTCCATCAAGTCACCTCTATCTGTATAAAGCGGTGGTCTGAATTCACCTTCTTTACTGAACCGATCTGTCAACGCCTCCCATTCTGCCCTTCGCCTTCCGGTTAACCATCGCATATCGGCTTTGCCTGGCACCAGAACAGTTGATTCGATTTCTAAAGTGTTCATCATGAAGATGTCGTCAGGACGATCCATACACCCTTGGTCACAGAGCCACTTCCCTATGGCAAGGTAACCCCAGCGCAATATGGCCATCATGGTCATCTCGCAATAGAGGTCATGCTCCTCGCTGTAGCTAGAAGCCTTTTGGGCTAGATTAATAAGCGATTTGAACGATGCTTTCTCTGCAGGGGGCACCCTGTCCAGCATCTTCTTTACAGCATCTTCTCTTTTTACGGAAAGTTCTTTTCTTTTCTCATCCAAGGCATAATCTTGCCTTTCCGCTTCGCCTGATTCAATATAGTCTTTTACCTTCTTTACCGGGACATCGGGGGCTTCCAGCCAGGTGGGCGCCACCATATCAAAGGGATTGGTCGCTCTCCATCCCCTCTCCTGCATAAATCGATCAAATTCCCTCAACCATAACTTGCCCACCTTTGATTGTTCCAAGGTCGGAATGATCTCTTGCTGGGTCTTCGCCTTAAATACATCAGAAAGCCCCATATCTACCGCCTCCTTTGCCAGTACCCACAACTCTTTATCGACTTTATAAATTTCATTGTCGAAACCGCGCAGCATGTCTTGAAATTCTGCCCCTTTATCGTCTATGCCAAAGCGTTCCTTACACTCTTTCTCCAACAAAATCCAAGCGGAATATGATGACTGCATACCGAGAAAATGGATTTCCCACTGCCTCAGACTTGCGCGCTCAAGGTCCCAATGAAAATGGATGAAATCGATGTTGGTTGCTGTTGCTGGCTTAAACTTTCTCAACTTTCCATACATTTCGAACAGCTCTTCCTTGTTCTTCTCCCAGATTCCGTCAAAATCGTCGATAAAGGGCTGCAGGGCTTTTCTAAACTTAGGCTCCCTTTCCTTTATCTTCTCCTCGTCGGTCTCTATGAGAAAACTCCAATAGATTCCGCCGTCCTTGGCCCTTCCCTGCCAGCCGTAGCACGTAGGCAAACTGAAATATGAATTTACGTACTTCAATCCATGGGTACATCCTCTTGACCAGTAGAGCTGAAGGCCCAAGGGAGAAAGAGGCGGACATGAATGAGTGCCATCAAAGAAGTATGAATGATTTAACGGTAAATCGATCTCCGGTATCAGGTCATAACCCGGACTTACGCCCCAAATAGCATCTCCTGCCTTCAGCTTGCCCTCCTTCTCATCCTGCTCCCATTTCTTCCACATCGCCTCTTTTGAAGACACTTCACTTCTCGATCCTTCTTCTGACATTTTACCCTCCCTTTTAAATCTAAGTATTTTGAATCTCGGTGAAAATAATTTTGCTTTCCTATCCATATTGACCTGAGACTACGTAATTTTGCCTCAGATTAACAATATAGACTCTAATGCCACCTCCCCTCTGGTTATCCTTTAAAATATGCCTACTTATTATTTAAAAATTAAAATTTGAACACTACTTTCTTTATTTTTTCAGCCGTTTTGGACACATCTACTGACGACCTTAAGTTACTGGCCAATTTGTCGGCAAGGTCTTTTGATTCAGAAACCGCCTTTTTAGCCACAGATTTTGCAAGACGCGTTTGGAGCAGGAATACGTTTTTGCCTGCTGGGAAGTCAGGATCCACTGCCCACTCCATATCCTGCGGCTGTCCCAACTTTTGTTCCAAGTGTATCGCAACTTCAGCCACAGCCTTTATTTCCTCGTCGCTAAGACAAGGTTTGTCCTGTTTATCTGAAGGCACCTCAGCCCAATCAGCGCTTTTTTCCATATTGATAACACATTTCATCTTTTTACCTACGGAACTCTCCACTATCTTCAAAGTCTGCTTGTCGACTGTCCACCTGTCTACGTTCTCAACGCCGCTTACCACGCCTTCGCCTAATCCCCAATTAGCCTCGATTATGACTTTGGAGTCGTCGCCAAGTACCGGGTCAATGGTAAAACCTATCCCGGCTGCCCTAGCATTGACCATCTTTACCACCGCCACGCCAAGCATGTCGTAGTCAATGGCCAATCCTTTGCTGATGCGGAAGGCAATCGCCCTGGGGGTAAAGGCACTGGCCCACACCTTTTGCACGTGATCCACCACTTCTTCTTTTCCCTCAATGTTAAGATAGGTTTCAAACATGCCGGGCCGGCTTGCAACCCCGGCTGATCGCACAGAAACAGAGGTATTAGGAATGCCTACTCTTTTGCACAACTCATCGTAATGTTCCCATATAAGGTTTGCTATTTCTTTCGGCATTGGTTCATTTTCGATCATGCCGCGGAGTTCGGAGCTTACTCCTCTAAGACGTTCAACGCCCGCTCCTTTGAGATCTTCAAGGTTCCCGATGTATCGGCCAAGCCGCTCTCCAAGGCCACTATCCTGGAGAAACTTCTCATATAGAGCAAGGGTAAGAGAAAAACCAGGTGGGACATTCATCCCCAATCGGGTCATCTCCCCCAGGTTTGCACACTTCTTGCCTACAACAGGGGCATCGTCCTTGCATAACTCTTCAAACCAACAGATAAACATTTTCTTTTCCATTGCCTTCCTCCCCGGTTCTGAGTTTATTAGAATACCTGACTCTTTTTTACTTCTGCATTGCCTCCCTTCTCAAATTCTTTTGTCACAATTTCTTTACGGGCTTTACCTTCATTGCTTAGCTTGGATATTTTCCAATCCAACTTCTCAAACCCCTGATTGCTGCTTTTTCACACTTACATTAGTATTTTTAACGAACTCTCCAAGGGTAATCAATTCATAGTTTCTAACAACTTCGTAAGCTGTCAAATGGTTGGTAAGAACTTGACGCACTGTTTGTAATAGTTTAGACTTGGGTAATGAGACCGCCTCAGGTCAACCTTCAGCACATAATTACTTTCTATTTCGTTGCCCGCGAGGGAAGCTATAGCACCGCTTCCGACAAACTTTGCATCACTGAACCTGCAGTAAATCAACAGATCAGAGCGCTGGAGCTTCGATATGGAGTGAAGCTTATCTATGTTAAGAAAAAACGTGCCCATCTTACCAAGGCCGGTGAAAAGTTGTTTACTCATGCAGAAGGACTCTTTGATAAAGTCATGATGATCGATAATTTCCTGAAAAGTTACATGCTGACAACCCTGCATATAGGTATCTCGGGCACACTGATGTTCTATCTTGTTGGCATTATTGATAAATTTAAGGATATTTACCCTTCCGTCCAGGTTACAATGAGGCAAGCTACTTCAGCGCTTCTGGTGGAGGAACTGACCCATTTCAGGCATGACATCTGCCTTGTGGGCTCTTTGCCAAGAAGTGACGATAATCTGAGGGTACTCCGTGTCCCTGATGTCGAGCAGATGGTTTTTGTGGCCAGTCCCGACCACCCCTTAGCAGTTAGTGGTACAGTAACATGGGAGGATTTAGCTAATTACCCCCTTATCATTCAGCATGAAGGCTCCTGCGCACGGGAAATTGTACGCCGGCATTTCATGAGCAGGCGGCTGAAACCTCTGGTTGGAGCTGAGGTGGACAACATCGAGTGCGCCAAGGGGTTAGCTCGACAGAGAAAGGGGATTGCGCTGATGTTCCTGCCGAACGTCCGCGAAGAAGTGGCCCAGGAACTACTCAAGATCATCCCCGTCGTAGATGGTGAAATAAAGCTGGGGATCGATATTCTGACAAACAGGAAAATCAGCCAGTCCCCTTTAGTCGAAGCCTTTTTGAACGTTATCAGGGAACATTTTAATCTCGAGATTCTCCTCATGGACACTTAATCTGTACCCATAAGTTCAGGCTTCTTTTTTACTTCAGACAATACCCCAACAGCAGAGCAGGTCATTTGACTTAACAATTTCACCGAAAAAAGAGTCTATATTGATAAGCGACCATTTTTTGGCCTCCGAGCTTGTCCCTTCAGTTAAATCTTCGGGGACAACTATATGGTAATCCCTTGCAAATCCGTCTCGTGCCGTGGATTCTATGCAAACGTTTGCAGCCAATCCTGTTAGAATTAATGTCTTTATGTCGCCTATCTTCAGAAATTGTTCAAGGTATGTTGAAACAAAGCCGGAATGTCTGTATTTGGGTATTACAAGTTCACCTTCGATTGGTACAACTTCATAAAAGTCCGAGTATGAAGGATCATAGCGTCTTTCAATGCCCAGACGCTGATAGTGTTCAAGCGCTGCCGGTGAACTAAGGAATGATATCTTGGTCATCTTTAAATGAATGATATGTTTAAGCACTTTCCTTGCATGGTTCAGAAAAAGATTGAGCCTTACTGCAAGCGCTTTGGCAATTTCTACATCAAAGCCTGTTCTGTGGAAAACCCCGCCTTCACAGCAATAATCCTTCTGCATATCCACTATCAGAAGCGCGGTTTGTTCCGGTGCAACTTTCCGCGTCAGGTTGGTAATATCCATAAGTTCCTCCTATTTAGTTTCCGTCCTGAAAGGGGGGAGGCCAGGATCATCCTCGGACTATCCTGGCCTCGGTTTTGGGGTTGGGAATCTATATATTAGGGCTTGCTCCTGTCCCCGTAAGAGAGGTCACCCCATCATTTAAGAAAAGCTACCAGAGTTTCCCGTATTTGTAAGCGGAGTTACCCGGCGCTCTGACATATTCATGCTGTAATAACTCCTGTTTCTGTTTGTCCGATTCAGGGCACATCATTTATGCGGAAGTGACCTCCCGATAAACAAATAGAAATCCCGGCTGTTCCTGAAGTCCCGTGCCTTGCCTGGCGGAAGGGACGGGACTTCAGGAACGCCTCATCCCTATGACTGCCGGTTATCGTATTTCTGATCCAGTATTGGTGCCATGATAAAATACTTACTGAACATACTGAACCGCATCACTGTAGACCTTCTCATTTCTAAATCCTATATTTTTAAAAGTTTTGCGTAAACAGCATACATTCGGAGCGAATAAACGACCCGGGATGACAGAGAAATCTTTGTCTTTTTGCCACAAGAAACAAGACGCCAAAGGATCGATTCTGAAATAACGTACTGTACATATGCCTTGCTTTCTCACCTCTTGGGCCCGCACTTCTTGTGGCATTCGGACAAACCTTTTGGGACCTACGCCTGAGGTGTAGCGGTCGACTGCTTACCCCTGAACGGCGGGAGCAGATGATCGTCCCTTGTCGGTTTTTTGGACATTTTTGCAACCTTCCTTGGCGCCGTTTCTACATAGGCCGTCGAGATAACCATAACCAATAGTCCTGCTATTGCAGCCATCCACATAGGTGCATAGAGATCGAACTTATCGGCAAGAGCACCCGCAATAGTCGGCATAATGGCTGCACCGATAATCTCCCCTACTGCCGTAGGAACACCCACGGCTGTTCCGGCAAATTCCGGCGGTACAGCTTCCGGGGCCAGGGTGCCCACATACAGAGGGAAGAAGGCTCCACCGAACATGCCCCAGAAGAAAAAGAGGATGGCGAAAGCGCTGAGAGTAGTGCCCACAGGCATAGCGATGATCCCGACACCTGCGAGACAGCATAGCAGGCCGCTTATGATAATGGCGGGCTTACGTCCTATTCCGTCCGACAACCGTCCCATAATTATCATCCCGAGGAATCCACCGATACCGGAGGCGCCCATAGCAAGGCCGATGCCTTCCATGCTCATATTGTGAACCCTGGCAAGAAATAATGCGGAGAAGCCACTGTAAATCCATAGCCAGGCCATGACCGGTATGCTGTTTATGGTCGAAATGATTACATTCTTGTATTTGAGCACATCGGTGATTTTTACCTTATGCCCGTGCTGCATAACAACCCTTTCCTTGCCTTCTTTACGCGCCTTGATCCCTGCTGCAACAGATGCCGGCTCATGCATTAAGAATGCTGCAATTATGGCGAGGATTGCGCCCGGTATTGATATGATATAAAACACAGGCCGCCAGGACCCAAACTTTGTAAGGAGCCAGACAGCAAGAATTGGTCCCAGAAATACACCGATAAGAAAAAAACTGCCGGGGATGAGGCTTACCAGCAAACCCCTCTTCTCCTCGGGAGATTCTTCCCCTACTGTAGCAATGATTGGACCCCAGGGGCCTCCCTCAAAAAATCCCAGGACTCCCCGGACTGCGAGCATACCGCCAAGCGTATTTACCATACCGGTCATCCAGGAAAAGACAGAGGCAAGGATGGTACAACCCACAATGACCGGGCGACGGCCGAATTTGTCACCGATAGCTGCCCAGATGATCGTGCCGAAGGCCCAGATGAGCCCTGTAATGGATATGATCATACCAACATCAGTATAACTGAACTTCATCTCAGCCTGAATCGCAGGCATAATAATAGCAATGACAATACGCTGAATAGCAATAAAACCCCAGATCAAACCCGCAAGTATCGTAAATTTCAAATAATACTTCATAATCCCTCCTTTTTTTTATTTCTGTGAACCTGTAATTCTTCGAATCACCTCCCGTTTAAGAATTCAGAAGATAAAAACGATCCCCACAGCAAGCGCTCGTGGTACCGCTGCAGGGTCCACACTTCTGTAAATCGGATAAATCTCCCACCCTGCTTTTCTCACCAAACGGTATACATCTATCCCCATTCCTTCCATTGAGGGCCTGGCCTTAAGCGGATGGGCACATTTGTTTCCCTGAAGCACCTGA
The DNA here is from genome assembly GCA_026388275.1 of Pseudomonadota bacterium. Taxonomy (NCBI): domain Bacteria; kingdom Pseudomonadati; phylum Pseudomonadota; species Pseudomonadota bacterium. The sequence continues at coordinate 27,109 of JAPLKB010000028.1, read as the reverse complement.
CACTTTTCAGATGCACAGAGTGCTGCGTTACAACTGAACTGGCAAAATCCCATAGCAAGATAATATCCGTTGCCGAAGGCTATAGTTTCCAACCTGCCTGTTATTTCCATATCTTTTTTGGTCCATTCTATCCCTGATTTATGCTGCACTGTCCGTTCGGAAAATTCGGACACCGGGATCACGTCCAGTGCGAAGAGGATTGCCCATTTATAACGGCTGATCGCACGGCGAACAAAATCGATATCAGGGGCATTCGGTGGACAATAGGCACTCTTGCCGTAATGAGGACACATTGGAACAGTGCACTTGAGCCGTACCCTCTCGTCAATCTCCACCCAGTCTGCCGGTATGATTTCCGCCATTGACGCTCCAAGTTCGAGTGCCTTTTGCCTGAAATGTTCCAGGTCCTGTCGCAGTGTTTCGTAAGTTATATCCAACGTAATAAGACGCGCAGGCCCCTTTACATCGTCATCCATTTTGGATTCCTTTTTTCTGGTCTTTCAATCCTATATCAGTTATTGTTGAATCTGTCATCAAGTTTCTTTCACCCATAGATTTGAGCCCCAAATGTTCAAGAATATGGGGATACGCCCTTACCAACATCCTTTCCATTTCGGACAGGATACTTGAAACATAATCGGGATTCTCCTCGACGTAATTCCAAAGGGTATTATCCTCGGGAATGTCCTTGAACCCATAATCCTCCTGCACCAGGTACCCATCCCATCTCGACACCTCTCTTATGGTGAAGATCTTGAACTCGTTTTCCGGATAGAGTTCAGCAATGTCCTTCTTTTGGTCAGGCAATACTGCAATTATCATATCCGCCTCATCTACAACCTCAGGAGTTAGACCGCTTGTCCTCCATTCATCGGGAACAATGATGTTATGACTGAGTAGCGCTGCCCGCGTACTTTCAGCAATAGGTCTGCCAAATAAAGGTTCGGGTAGACTTATATTGAGTTCTACCATCTTGTTTTTCATCTTCCTTGTAATAAACCCCGCAGACGTTACTCTTATCTTATTAATAAGGCTCTTATCTCTTTCGCTGATCAGCTTAGAGAAGAAAAACTCAGCGTAAGGACTTCGGTTGCGATTACCGATACAAACAAAGACTAAATGGAATAACTCCTTCAATCTCTGTTTCCCCCATCACCCTTTTTCATTCCCCACCACAACACAGCACCCTATTCCTGCACCGGCATTGCCTCCCAGGTTGTGGGTCATTCCAAGACGCGGATTTTTCACCTGACGGGGTCCTGCCTTACCTTGAAGCTGCAGGTAGACCTCATACATCATCCGCAGGCCGCTGGCTCCCAGGGGATGACCGAAGCATTTCAGGCCGCCATCGGGGTTAACAGGAATTTCCCCCTTCAGTGTAAAGGTTCCCGCCTCGATGTCTTCTCTTGCCCCTCCTCGGGAACTGAAGCCAAGATCCTCGTACACAATAAGTTCATGAGCAGTAAAACAGTCGTGCACCTCAGCGCAACTTATCTCTTTGCGAGGATCTTTTATGCCTGCCTCGGCATAGACTTGCTGAGCGGCACGTACATTCTCATCAACATGGACATAATCATAATCCTGTCTCATGGAACCCTGACGGGCCCCGGCACTAATAGCCAATCCCTTGATATAGATGGGGTCGCTACGAAAATTCTTCGCCATATCGGCACGGGTAACTATAGCTGCTGCTGCCCCATCGCTGACACCGCAGCAATCAAACAAACCGAGGGGCCACGCCACGATAGGCGCTTTTACCACTTGTTCAACGGTAAGTATGTTGTGAAAATGAGCCTTGGGATTCAGGCTGCCGTTATAGTGGTTCTTCACCGCGATCTCAGCGAGAAGTCTCTTGCCTGCATCGCGGTCTATATTATAGTGGCTGAAGTAACGGGTCCCCAGATAGGCGAAGGAAGCCGGGGCACTGTACCCTGAGCCGATGGCCGAGCTTCCGTCGGGATTGTCCCCGACGATTGCCGGTCCCTTTACTCCCGTTTGTCCTGAGTCTTTGAGCTTCTCAACACCGATTGCCAGTGCAATATCGCATACGCCTGCTGCAACGGCATAGCTTGCAGCCCTCAGAGCTTCAGAACCGGTGGCACACATGTTTTCAACTCTCGTAATAGGAATGTACTGCAACCCCAGGGGCGCCAGGGTCATGGCGCTCATGCCGGAAAATACCGTCCCTATCCAGGCTGCCTGGATCGCTTTCGGTTCAATACCTGCATCCTGAAATGCTTCATAGGCAGCTTCAACAAGAAGATCCTCCACGCCCATATCCCATCGTTCCCCGAATCTTGTACAGCCCATACCTACAATTGCTATTTTATCTTTAATGCTCTCCATTGAAGTAGCTCCTTATCTTTTTTAAAACTTTAAATCGGTTTTGCCTTCCAAAAATAATTTATTATGCCCTTTCCCTGAGAGAGCTTCCTGAAAGTCATATCCACAGGCATGCCTGTGTCAACCTTACTCAAATCATAGTCAGTCAATTCACATATCAGCCTGCCTCCGCCATCAAAGTCAATAACGCCGTTAAGACCAGGGGGATTAAGTGTCGGCTGCAACTGATCTATGGCATAGGTAAAAAGTCTCCCTGTTTTATCTGAGAACTTGTAATCCTCAAAATCGTCCTTTGTCTGGCATGTCACGCAGACTCTGGAAATCTGTCCGATGGGATGAATCTGGGGAGTGCCGCACTTCCTGCACTTTGCCCCGTATAAGGCCCTGATGGTTTTACGCTCTCTCCACCTGGCAGCAAGCGACGGTTCGGCCCGTTCAGGCAGACCCGAAGGCTCAACAGGAACAAGGTTGCGCCAGATGAGATATCTCCCGTAGTCCACGGGAACCCCTTTTTTCAGCATGCTCTTCATCGATGGAGCAGATTTAATCCTGGATATACTGTCGGTAACGCGCAATATAAAAACATCAGCACCATCACCATAACCGGCAAAGAGTATCCTGTCTCCAGGTGTTGCCTCCTCAAGGGCAGCCGCCAGCATGATCATTGCCGCTGCTGTGCCGGTATTGCCGATCTGTCCGAAAAGCGGGTCCTGAACCTGATCCTTGCTGAATCCAATGGTCTTCGCAAGGTTGGCATGAGCCCTGCTGTCAGGTGCATAAAAAACTATTTTTGTGAAATCCCCCGATGTGAGGGAATATTTTTCCATAAGTTCTGTAATGACTTCTTTCATGACGGGCATATAGCCTGCTTCATCTATGAAGCGTCCTTCTCCGGATTGGATAAAAGTGTCCTTCTCTGTTCTCCATAGATCGGTAAAATCGCTGAAGATCGAATGGGTGCCTTCGATGTTTGCTATAACATTGTCCGAGCCTATCATGACTGCTGCAGCCCCGTCCCCGAGTAGTTGCTCAAACTTGCCTTTTGGGGCGCCCATGCGGCAGTCTGATGCTACTACGAGGACCTGCCTGGCAGAGCCGCTTTTGACTGCATCGACGGCTGCTTTCACCGCTGTGGTTCCAGCCCTCAGCGTGTTTGTAAAGTCCGCCGTATGACATGTTTTATAAAGGTCGGCTGCACCTGCCACAAATGCTGCACTTTGCTTCTCCTTATAGGGGGCTGTAACAGTAGCCAGATAAAGGCTGTCCACATCTCCGCCGGATCGTTTCATACAGGCCAGGGAAGCGGCTACCGCCATGGTAACAGCATCCTCATCATAGCCGGCAATTGCTTTCTCTCCTGCTCCACCCCGTGTCTGCCACATCCTTCCTATTTCTTCCAAACTAAGCCTATATCGGGGTATATAGGCACAAATTGATGTAATCCCTGCCATCTTTCCTCCTCAATCTATCCAACACATAGTATCCGTACTAACTTTTTTAAAGCTACAGTGCCCTTGTTTTTTATCTTTTAACTTCAACCCCGGCTTTCTCCCTGTCCCATGTATTCGGAGTAATACCTGCTTGTTTCAGTAAGTATTTCTGTACACGCTCCGTAGGCGTCTTAGGCAGACTATCCATGAATTCTATGAAACGCGGCACAGCAAAGTAGGGCATCCTCTCGACTGCATGGGCGATCAGTTCCTCGGGGGTCAGTTTCTCACCAGGTTTGAGGACCACGCATATTTTCACTTCATCTTCGGGCATTTCAGCCTTGACGGCAACTGCTGCCGATTCGAGTACTTTGGGGTGTGTATTGATGGCCCGTTCCACCTCAAAGGAGGAGATGTTCTCCCCTCTTCTGCGGAGGGAATCCTTCTTCCGGTCTTCAAAATACATGTAGCCGTCTTCGTCCCGCTTTGCCAGGTCTCCGGTGTGAAACCAGAGGTTCCGGAACGTTTCGAGGGTCTTATCGGGCATATTATAGTACTCAAGCATCATGGTAAAAGGCTCTTTCGGGCGAAAGACGATCTCTCCGGGCACTCCAGGAGGTACTTCATTGTCTTCATCGTCAAAGAGTTTGATCTCATATATAGGCAGAGGCTGTCCGCATGAACCGGGTCTCCTGTCATACAGGGTCGTGTGGACCGGAATACCGATCTCGGTCATTCCGAACCCTTCCATGCATTTGCACCCGAACCTTTTCTCGAAGCGGTCCATGACTGCCTGGGGGCAGCCGGCGCCAAAGGCAATCTTGATTGGGTTATCAATATCATCAGGCTTTTCGGGTTGTTTTTCGAGAATAGGAATTACAGCACCCAGGTAGTTGAACTGGGTAGCATTGTACTTACGGATGTCCTCCCAGAAACGACTTGCGCTGAACTTGTCGGATAGGACCATCTGACCCTCTGCAAGCAGGGCTGTGATGGTGGTGAGGCATTGCCCGTTCATATGATAGAGAGGCAGGAATGTATAGAAAATATCGTCTTTTCCCCCCTCACGCAACGGAAGCAACTGCTCCGCTACTACGATCCAGAACTTATGGGGACCCAATGCACCCTTGGAGAGTCCCGTGGTTCCAGAGGTGTAAATGATATTTTGAGGGTCATGGGGATATATCTTAATGTCAACCGGAGACTCTGGGGCGTCAAAAAATTCCTCGAAACTGATCATTGGAATATTGTAACCGGCACTTTCCTCTTTGGTAAGACCGCCAAGGATCACTACCTTTTTGAGCTTCTTCAGGTCATTCTCGATCAGTTTAAGACGGTCCAGCCATTCGTGATCAAGAAACAGGACCTTTGAATCGGACTGGTCAATGATATGACGCAGGAACTCACCCTTGTATGAGGTATTGATGGGAACTTCTACCGCTCCCATTTTTGCCGAACCGAACCATATAAACAGATACTCAGGGCAGTTAGGGAGCATGATGCTGATCTTGTCACCCTTTGCCACGCCCTGCTGTATGAATGCATTTGCGCATCTATTTGCATAACGATTCATGTCGTCATAGGTGAATGACTGATCCTTGAAACGAAGGAAAACCCTATCGCCGTTTCTTTTTGCCCTGTCCTCGATCAATTCTCCGAGTACGTAAGGGATTTTGCTTTCTGACATTATAATACCTCCTCTTAGCGATAAGACACCTCAATGCATTGAGGTGTCTGTCCCATGCTTAATTTTTTACTCAGTTACGGTCTTGTCGCTCAATTATGAGCGTCTTCCCGGAGGCAAACTTTCTACCTTCCGTGTCTGACGCATTACTTGTCCATGATGTAGACAACCCCTCTATTGCCGTCCACCCAGATCTTGTCGCCGGTCTTGATCTTCTGCGTGGCTTCAACGGTTCCGGAAACACAGGGGATACCGAATTCCCTTGCCATGATAACAGGATGAGAAAGAGCACCGCCGCCGTCTGTCACAAGTCCCTTGATAATACCGAATACAACCATCCATGCCGTAGAGGTGCCGGGAGCAACCAGTATTTCGCCGGGTTTCAATTCAGATATTTTATCCACACTCATGATCACTCTTGCTGTTCCCTGAAAGGACCCCGGAGCACAGGCGGCGCCATACAGATCGGCCTTTAACTCTTTCCTCACCACAGGAACCTGCGTGGAAACAAGAAGGGTAGGATCGCTTCGGAGTATATCCTGCGCCTGACTTATGTCTCCAAAAAATGGTATCGGCTCGATCTTCATATTCTCTTCCCAGACCTTCTTCCGCCGCTCGACATAGGGACGGAGATTAATCCTCCCCAAAGGTATGGCAGCTTTACGTATCTCGTTTGGATGGAGGAAATAGACATCCTCGGCGTCATCGATACTCCCGGCCTGTGCAAACCTCCTGCCGAATTCCTGTAGGATCCATCGACCCATTGCGCCTACATGGCAGTCACAGAAATAGCCATGATCCTCACTCCAGTAACCTGATTTCTGCGCAGCTTTCACAAGGAGACTAAAAGCTGGTCTTTGTACCTCCGGCACTCTTGCAAGTACTTCTTTCTCAGTCTCCTCACGATCTTTGATTACACGAACTCTTTCCACGTCGAATTTAAACAGCGGTGCGTGCATAAGAAGCTTAATCCTACTGAGGCCCATACTTGGTTTCTCAAGCCAGACCGGGCTATCATAGGAATGTGCCCGGTCGGAGCGCCACCCGTGTTCCAGCAGGAATTCATGATAGAGACTGTTCCATGTTCTTCCGGCCTCAGAAGTATTCAGTTTGTCTATGAGAACATCATCCTCGGTATTTCTAAAGATATCGTCCAGGTTAAGCTCTACTGCCTTGCGACCGAGTTCCCACATCATCCGGCCCATTTTCATATCCTGGTTTTCAAACCCTGACATGAGTTTATGGAAATTAGGATCAATGGAAGGCTCCTCTTCAAAAATAGTTCTCCACATTTCCTGAAGTAGACCAACAATATAAAATGATGCCATTAGCATGATAAAATGGATTTCACCTTCTTTCCGGTTGATTATGTAGGCAAAATCAAGGAAGAAACTCAGCAGGTCGGCATTGCTCAGTTTTTTTATATCATCCCACTCCTTAAGGCCCCGTGCGTCCTTTGCCTCCTTGTACATCTTCAGTAACTCCGCTTTCAAGGGGTCCCAAACGCCGTCAAAGTTTTCAAGGAATGGTTTGATTTTCTCTCTGAAGATTGGCTCCCGCTCTTTTGCCTCCTCAGGGGTAGTACGAATAGCAGTAATATAGGGATAGCCTTGCACAAACCGCGAGTCCCATCCATGAGTAGTGGGTAAATGCAGGGTTTCAGCTCCGTAGCGCACCCCATGATAATACCAGTACCAGCCTATGCCCATATAAGTTGGTTTCATGGGCGGTCTGCCATGAACTACATCGCATAGGAGAACGCCGTACTCCTTCGAGTCTTTCTCATCATCAAACTCATAAAACGATAAATCATAAGCATCATGTAACATCTCTTGCCCCCTTTTAATTTTTATGCCATGGCATGTTCACCATGGTTTTAAAGTAAACTCCTCGAATCATTTCGTTACTATTTAAAAGCTAACAAGCCAACCATAAGATCAAGAACCTGATCAACCGGGGCCTGCTTTGAAATCACAACCGCGCGCGTCTGCAGCAAAACAATATTGGGGAAGGGCTTGTCTTCAGCCACAGCCCATTCAATGTCCTGAGGCAGACCGAAATGTGCCTCAAGTTTGTTCGCCAGCTTTGCAATCTCTTTCAATTCTTCATCGCTAAGACAAAAGGAACAGGCCTTTTCGGGAGAGATTTCGGCATCTTCAATCCCGCAATCCAGGCAAACTGTGGCCTTATCCTTTCTCCCGAGAGTTCTTTCGCGGACTTCCAGCGTTTCCTTGTCTATTACCCAGCGGTCAGGCATTAGTTCGCCGCTGACGACACTCTCTCCTAGACCCCAATTTGCTTCAATGATAATCTTTGACGTGTCCCCCGTATTCGGATCAGCACTGAAGGCAATTCCTGCTGACCGTGCTTGAACCATGGTCAGTACGGCCACTCCGATAGGCTCATTGCCGAGAGTCAAACCCTTGTTAATGCAAAAAGCCAGAGATCTCTCGTTGAAGGTGCTTGCCCATACTTTTCGCACCTTGTCAAGAAGATCATCTTTGCCTTTAACATTGAGATATGTCTCATACTGGCCGGGATGGCTCACTGCACCAGCAGACCGTGTGGAAACAGCAACGTCCAGAGTACAGGCCTGGTCGCACAGTTGGCTATAATAAGACAGCACTGTGTCAGCCATCTCTGGAGGCAGGGGTTTCGACTCAACGGCGTGCCGCATGGCCCTGCTTAGAGTACGGATTCCATTAACATCGTCCGCTGCAGGCTTGTGTGTTTCCAGGAGACGTGCTATTTCTTCCGCAGCCCCGGTAAGTTCCATGAACATCCCATAAGCACCCACGGATAGGCAGAATCCCTTCGGGACAGGCAGACCTGCTTTTGTTATCTCACCAAGGTTGGCACACTTTCTGCCTACACGTTCATTGTCCTCCTTGCCAAGCTCCTCAAGCCAGTAAATCCATTTATCAGACATATTATCCTCCTTAAAAACTTTCATGCATGTTGCGATTCCTTAAAAATTCTGTCAAAGGCTTCGACCATTGCTTCTGCAAACTCGGGGTCTTCGAGATTGCATAAAACATCGACAATCTCTACCTCTGGCTTCAGGCCATCCTTTAATGCATCGATAAAAACCAGGTCTCCCTCAGGATCATAGAGTACGGAACCCTCACGATCTATGGCAGACCAGCCTTTTAAAGGAACAAAAAACTTCACCGGCCCTTTTGCCTTATTCAATTTTTCTCTGTAGAAACCTGCGGCATACTGTAATTCATCAGCGTTATAGCGGGTCATGGCTCTCATTTCATCCATTTTCATTACGCGGGGTCTTGATATATATTTTTCCCTGTTATTACGGGTTACGCCACATCCTGTGAGGTTTACCGTACATGGAGCAATGATCATAGGAATACCCCTCTCGCAGGCTGCATCGAGCCTCTCCATACCGGCCGGCCTGTTCCCCTGATAAATTTCTTCGATCAGACCTGCCGGAACAATGTCTATGATACCATCGAAGAAACCATGAGAGATGAGTCGGTCCATCGCCCTCTCGCTTATCCCCTGGGCGTGAAACGTGCAAACATTGTAGCCCTTCATCTCCAGCAGCATCTCGACATGCCGGGCACACTTGGGACAGAAACCGATCTCCGTTATTGCAACAGACGGATATGGCAATGCCAAAGACGTATGTGGAAGACTTTCCTCTGCCATGCCCGAAATCACTCCTGCAACCTGTCCGATGGCATGGGTCAAAAGTTTATTCATTCCTGTAAATTCCATTATTATCTGCATGACAAGGATGTCCATGGAGTTAAACCACTCTGCCGAATAAGCAGGCATAGCTGCCGACGTTGCAATAACTTTCGGTATCCCGAAGGGAAGTCTGGACATTACCCGCGATCCCATAAGCGCCATCGATGCCCCACCAAGGGCCACTGCACCATCTACCTCCTGCCTGGAAAGGAGCTCTAATATCTTCTCCTGCGCCCCCTTTACCATAACCTCTGATTTCATATGCCTGTCCCGCGAAGCCATGAACTCTTCCGTATTCTTTCCCATGAGACCGGCTATCTCCTGCGGGGTGATGTCTACCTTTATTGGAGAATTACCTCCCAAGCTAAGGTCCATCATAATAACTCTGTGCCCTCTTGAGGCTATTTTCTCTTTTAGTAGCTGTAAGTGGTCCCCCTTGGTATCAAAAGTTCCCAGAATAACGATTGTTTTTCCCATGCCAGTCACACCCCCTCTATTGCTCTCTTTATCTCTGCCCGTACATCTGTGTTACAGCAGCCACAGCAGTAATAGCAGCGATTCTTCTTTTATCTTCAAAGAGTTTAGGAAGTTTTTCCTCTAATAGTTTCTCCCTCTCCATAATACTCTTCATATCATCCAGCAGGGTGGTCTCGCTTTCGATAAAATGGGTTCCAAGTTTACCTTTTACAAAGCGCGGGTTTTCCATGACCGCCAGGTGGAAGGGGATATTGTTCTTCATCCCGGTAATAATGTATTCGTAGAGCGCCCGCCGCATTCTGCTTATTGTCTCAGACCGGTCTCCTCCCCAGACAATGAGCTTCGCGATCATGGGATCATAGAAGGGAGGTATCGTATACCCGCTGTGCACACCGCTGTCAACGCGAACACCCGGACCTCCCGGAGCATTATAGCTTTTGATCTTCCCCGGTGTTGGGACAAAGTCTTCAAAGGGATCTTCCGCATTGATACGGCATTCAATAGCACTACCCCGCAGTTTCACGTCCTTCTGCGTGAGACTTAAGGGCAATCCCGAGGCAATTCGTATCCCCTCTTTCACTATATCCACACCCGTTACCATCTCCGTCACCGGGTGCTCCACCTGCACACGAGCATTTACTTCCATGAAATACAATTTTCTATCAGAGTAAAGGAACTCCATGGTCCCTGCGCCTTCATAACCAACCATCCTTGCGGCGTTTGCAGCCTTCTCTCCAATCTCTTTACGGAGTTTTGCGGATACGGCGGGGGAAGGGGATTCTTCAATTAACTTCTGATGTCTTCGTTGTATGGAACATTCACGCTCTCCAAGGTGGATGGCGTTTCCGTGGGAGTCTCCCAGTAGCTGAAACTCTATATGGCGAGGATTGGTCATGTATTTCTCAATGTAAACATCGGCTATGCCAAAGGTAGTCGCGGCAATGGCCTGCGTCGACTCCAGGGCTTTTTCCAGTTCCCCTTCGCTCCACACGATCGTCATCCCTATTCCCCCTCCACCACCGGAGGGTTTGATGATAATCGGATATCCGGTCTCCTTGGCTATGTCCCTTGCCTGCTTGAATTGTGTAACACATTCATCAGTCCCCGGCACCACTGGCACCCCTGCTCTTATCATCTCCCGGCGCGCCGCTACCTTGTCGCCCAAAAGAGCAAGAACTCTGCTCGACGGTCCGATGAACTTTATGCCCTCATCTTCACACATCCTGGCAAATTTCGGGTTCTCGGCAAGGAAACCGTAACCCGGATGGATCCCATCCGCTCCGCTCTCCTTCGCCACTTCAATCAGTTTTTCCATCTTGAGATAACTCATTGTTGCCGGAGCAGGACCGATGAAATAGGCCTCATCAGCATACTTCGCAAATAATGCGTCCTTATCAGCCTCGGAATAGACCCCAACGGACTGAATACCCATCTCCCGGCAGGCACGCATTATACGAATGGCTATTTCACCACGATTGGCTATGAGAATTTTCTTAAACATGTTACACCACCACCATTAGAAGGTCTTCAGGTTCAATAATTTCGCCTTCTTGAGCACAAATTTCTTTTACCACTCCGCCGTGCGGACAGTTGACGTGCCTTCTCATTTTCATTGCTTCAACTATTGCCACAAGATCGCCTGCTTTTACCTGATCGCCCACTTTTACTTCAAATGAAAGGACCAGTCCTGCCATTCCGGAGAGAACAGCACCTGCGGGCAGCTTAACCGGTTTTCTTGATGTTTTAGAATCATCCTGTTGCTGGGCTGCTGTTACGTTTTCGCTTCCATCCCAAAGAGGTGAAATTTTGACGTTAAATACTTCCCCATCTACATCCACGCTGAATTCCCGGGGAAAATCTACAGGCACCGTGCCCGATGCCGCTGGTTTCGCCATTGTTTTGACTATTTTTTTCTCAGGTTTACCGTTTCTCACCGGTTGTCCTGGAATAAGGAGCTTTAGTAAAAGGTCGTCATCAGAAAGATCAGCGCCAACCTCTTTACGGATTTCCTCAACGGTTTTAAGGTACCCTTCGGGCGCCCAATTAAGAAATTCTTTGGTTCTGGGCAAATTCATTACTTTGTCCTTGACGTTCTGGTCAACAGGTACAACCGGCTCTCCATAGTACCCGAGAATATACTTGGTTGCCTCATCGGTTAATTGTTTATATCTCTCGCCAAGGATTACATTCTCAATAGCCTGTGCCCCTACAATCTGTGAATAGGGTGTTGCCATTACAGGATATCCAAAATCCTTGCGAACCAGGACAACTTCCTCCAGGATTTCAGGCAGACGATTTTCCATGCCTACCTCTCTGAGCTGTCTCGTAAGATTAGACATCATACCGCCGGGCACCTGATGCTCAAAATGAAAGAGATCGTATTCCATCGGCACTCCAATGGGCATTCCCTCCTTTTCAGCAATTTTTCTAAAATGTTCTGAAACCTTTGCAAGGGCATCCTCATCCAGGTCTGATGTAAATCCCAAACGCTTGGCATTTTTTAAAATACTCTCTGTGGCCGGCAAAGAAGTACCGTTAGCGAGAGGTGCAACAGCTGTATGCACTGTTGTGACGCCAAGCTTAATAGCTTCAATGTAACACTGTGGAGCAAGTCCAACATTGCAGTGAGAGTGAAATTCAATGGGCAGACCATCGCAATTCTTAAGAACAGTGGACACGAGTTTCCGCGTATCTTCAGGCGTTATAACTCCTGATGCATCTTCAATCATGATCCGATCAACACAATCTTTCACTTCTGCGATCATCCTGGTTTTTTCAGCCCAGTGTTCGCTGGTATGGACCGGACTGGAGGTATACATGAGAGATGGTACAAGCTCAGCGCCCTCAGCCTTGGCTAATTGTGCAAAGTACCGGAATCTTTCCATATTCTCCTGGTAATCGCATATCCAGAAACTTTTTACTCCGTTGGCAATTGATCGCTTGATCCAGAGGGTGATAATATCACGGGGTGTACTCAAATCAAAAGAAGAGAGGCTTCCTGTCTGGTAAGACCCGCGGAGAGGTGTTCTGGTTATCAACTTGGAAAGTATCCGCATTCTCTCCCAGGGATCTTCATTGAGGTTTCGCACCTGTATTGTAAATGCCTGACTACCTACCACTGTAATGGCTTTATATCCAACCTTATCCATTATCTCCGCAATTGGAGTCATATGCTCTGTTCTCATGGTATAGCCCCACAGGCTCTGTTGAGCATCCCGTATGGTCTGATCTACAAATTCTATTTTATTCATGTTATTGTAGTCCTCCTTCTCTGTTTTATGCCTCTTTCCTTATCAACTTTTGTCTCTGATCGCTTCGCTCTAAGGGTTGTTCTTATAAGAAACTGCGTCCAGTTTCTTATAAGCCTTAATCATCAGGCACCGAAATACCGCTAAAATTTCTATTGCCTGATCTTCTGTTATATTTTCATCCAAATTAATGTATATGATCAATACATGCTTTCTAACAAATTCATAAGTTATAAAGGTTATCCTGGCATTAAATCAATAAACATAGAATTAGATTGACTCATTATTTACAATAATTTAGAATCAGTAATGAGACCGCCACAAGTCAATCTTCAGCATATAATTTCCTTTTACTATGTGGCTAAAGAAAAAAGCTTTAGCGACGCCGCTGAAAAGCTTTTTGTCACACAACCTGCGGTAACCCAACAGATAAGAACATTGGAGATTCAATTCGGCGTAAAACTTATCAATATAAAGAAAAAGCGCGTTTATCTCACAAAAGCAGGGGAGAGGCTATTTGTTTATGCTGAAGAGTTTCTCGACCACGCAATATTGGTAGAAAATTTTTTGAAAAGTTACAGATCGAATAACCTGTATATAGGAATAGCAGGGACGATGATGTTGTATCTAATGGGAATGATAGATAAATTCAAGGAACTCTATCCGTCTGTTCAGGTAACAGTAAGGGAAGGGCCTTCGCGGATACTCGCAGAGGAGTTGCTTGACTTCAGACATGATATATGTATTGTGGGACCATTATCCAATCTTAACGAAAGACTTAATGTTTTTCATATTCCTCCCAAGGTAGAACAGTTGGTTTTCGTGGCAAGTCCTGAGTACCGGTTGTCTATTGAACCACCGCTAAAATGGAAAGAACTGGCCTGTCATCCTCTCATTATTCAGCCTGAAGGATCTGTAGCGTATGAATTAATATTTAATAACTTTACTTCAAGAGGCTTGAAACTTCAAATCGGCGCTGAAGTTGACAACATTGAGTTCGCAAAAACACTGGCGAAACAGAAAAAAGGCATAGCACTGATGTTTCAACCAAATATAAGAGAAGAACTCGCCAACGGCACCCTTACAATCATCCCAATCGAGGATGGTGAGATTTGGCTTGGAATTGATGTTCTGACAAACAAGGAAGCTGCCTCATCTCCAGTTATAGAAGCTTTTTTTAATATAATAAAAGATCATTTCCATTACGTGTTATCTAAAGGTTGATGCTTATCGTTAACTTATTTAATGCAAGTCTTCAGATAAGCCCTTAAGTCAAGAACGATCACAGAAATGTTATCTGTGCTTCCAAGGTCCAACGCCTTTTCTTTTATCAGAATGGCTCCTTCCTGCGTATTTTTAGAAGACCTTGCTATTTCAATCACATCCTTCGGGGTAAGTACATCCCAGACACCATCACATGCGAGTATTACAAAATCGTTTTCTCTTCCCAGATAGCCCTCAACAATCCTCGGCTCAGTGCTTACAAAAGGCTTCAGCCTCGCATCACCCAATGCACGGCTTACCGCAAGGATGCCCTGTACCCTCGGCGTACCGTAACCAAAGATAAATCCGCCCAATTCTTCAATTCTTAACCTTTCTTCGGGAAGAGAAGGTTTATGATCTATTGTCAATAAATCAACACCCGCCTTACTCCCGGCAATTATCCGCGTATCGCCGACATTTGATACAATATACTTCTTGTCTATAATATAAAATGTTGCTGCTGTTGTTCCACTTTCAACGTCAATATCAACAATATGATCATCAACCTCAATATATGCCTGCCTCAAAATTTCAGATTCTCCCCTGCGTTCTTTTAAGGGTTTCTCAGCTTCAATTGCCCATAAATCTAAAAAACAGGGAGTAAGCATTCCGGCAGCAATGCGAGCCGCCTTTTTTCCGCCGTGGCCATCGTAAATTTCTGCGCTGAAAAACATTTTTTCCGGTATCTGGTAGATTGCATGTGCGTCTTCCATGCTTCCACGCCAGCCAATATCTTCAATAAAACCGTATGGGATATTTATCATTTCTTATATTTTCCGATTATCCATGATTCTGGAAATGTTCCTTAACCTGGTACATAAAGGCTTCAAGCCTTGTCGTGATATTTGTAGCACCCTGACCATCATAGGCTATATTAATTATGGGGATATGATACTTCTTTTGGATTAATTTCATAATGGCACTCGACACTGTTCCAGGCATGCAGGTAAAGGGCATTGCATTAATAATCCCTGATACACCCCTATGAATAAAATCAACAGCCTTTCCGACACTTAATATTGCCTCACCTTCAAAACTAACATGGACATAAGGACTTGCCTTTTTAATTATGTCGTCAATCTTCGGCTCTTTTCCATATCTCAGTTCTTTAGCAAACATCTTTTCAATCCGGTGTTCGTCTTTGCCCTGCATGTATCCGGTAATGAGAAAATTCATCATGTTGGAAATACCGCCATTTTTCAGGCTTTTCTTCCTGTTGATATAGTTTACATAGGTTATCCATTCTGCAATAGACGCAAGCCATGCCACTCCGCCAAATTCCTCTACCTTCCTCACAAGATCATTATTGCTGAACCTGTTAGACCTTATATATATTTCACCGACAATGCCGATAAGCGGTTTTTCTATCTTTATCCTCTTAATGTTCAAGAAATTATCCATAGCATTTTCAAGTACACCGCAAATGTTTTTACTGCCCTCTTCTATCGATTTTGAAATCCGAAGAAGGGCGTCTTCATAAACCTTATCCGTGTCTCCCTTTATTTCCTCAAATGGCCTTATCTCGTGAAGCATTTTTATGATAAGGTCTGTTGCTAATATTGATCTCCAACCCAACCGCTTGAATCTGCTTCCAAGCATATCAAGCTCATCGTAAAGCCTATGATCCTGATTAGGTGCATATATGGGCACTTCTTCAAAGCCCATTTCATCAAGAACCATTCTGTGGAATCTGTGATACTGTCCGAATCTGCATGGTCCGCCGCCTGTAGGCATAAAAAATGCGCTTTTTTCAGGATCAAAATTTGGTTTACTTACAGTCTTCAGCATATCACCCGTAGTTAGTATGCAGGGATAACATTCCTTGCCGGAGGTAATCTTTCTCCCGAGACGCACTGCTTCTTCACCGGATTCGTCCATAACATCCGTTTCAACACCACAAGCACGGAAAGCACTTGATAATGTAATAGAATGGTCACTCATATAAGGTATATATACCTTTCTCTTCTTACCGTTCACATCAAATTTTGGAATCCTTTTCTTCACTGTATTCGGTTCATGCTTTGCATTCCTGATGCTGTCCAGAAATGCTTCGAGCCTTGTAATAATCCCTGCATCGGCACTATGTTCATCAATTTCCAGTTGCAGGAAGGGCTTACCTTTCATGATCTTTTTAAAGAAATGCATAATAAAAGAATCGGGCCCGCAGCCAAAGTTTGTAATATATATCCCATAAAAATTATCGTGTTCTTTAACAATCTTTGCAGCCCGTAATATCTTTTGCCCATAACCCCAGTACATATCTTTCAGGTCTTCATCTTCTTCTGCGCCATCCATGATGGGCAGCATATCCAGCGGCACAGGCGTTACACCAAGGTCTATCAATTTTTTATGGATATTCAGGTTTGCCCCCGGGTCCACGCTGTTATATGGCCTTCCGATTACCACCATTACCTTTTCATGCTTTGCCGTAGCAGATAACAACTTTGCGCCTTCATCAATGCATTTACCGTAGAATGCGTTTTGTGTTTCCATTGCAATATCAAAGGCTTTTTCCACTTCTTTGCCTGTTTTGTGAATCCTTCTCCCGAAGGCTTTCAGTGTTTTTAAGGTATTTTTTTTGCTGCCGCCGAAATACACAACCGGTGAATCCAGTTTTACTCCAACAGCATCAAAGTCAATGGAGGCTTTGACAGTGTAGGGTATCGACTGGGCATAGGGGCAGGAAAATGTATTTGTCGTATGGTTGGAAATGTTTTTAAGATTAATGACGCTCGGAATAAAAATCCTTTTGACGCCTTTATTGATGAGATTGAGTATATGACCATGCGCGAGTTTTATAGGAAAGCATGACTCCACAATGATATTTTCAACCCCTTCTTTGATTATTTTTTGATTTGTAACATCGGAAAGTATAATGGAAAATCCGAGTTCTGTAAGAAATGCCTTCCAGAAAGGCAAAAAGTCGCAAATGTTTAATATTTTAGGTATCCCTATCAGTTCACCGTCAACCTTTTTATCATAGGTTTCATGCAGCAAATCGTCCCTTACCTTAAAAAGATCTGTTACATGTTTTTTTCCGATATTTCTTTTCACATCATATTTTTCACACCTGCTTCCATAGTATAACGGCACTTCATCCTCTACAGCTACTTTCCTGATCTCGCATAAATTTTCACAGCCTTTACACTCAAATGTATCTATTGTGTACTGTCTTTTGCTTAAGTCAAATCCCCTAAAATCACTTTTTGTCCAATTCCTCTCTTTCATTGCAAGAATCGCAACACCGATGGCACCGGTAATATCGTGGTGGGACGGCACTTTTACAGGTTTTTTCAAGACTTTTTCAAATGCAGCGATAACACCTTTGTTAAAAGCGGTTCCGCCTTGAAAAAATATTCTCTCCCCTATCTTCCTGTCGCCTACAACCTTATTAAGATAATTTGTAACGATTGAATAGGAAAGGCCGCTTACAAGATCATCAATCCTTGCACCTCTCTGCTGATGGTGCAGAATGTCAGATTCGATAAAAACCGTACATCGCTCCCCCATCTTTACAGGCGCTTTGGATGCAAGGGCAAGGTCGCCAAATTCCTCTTTTATTGAAATTCCGAGTTTTTCAGCCTGTTCTTCCAGAAAAGAGCCTGTTCCCGCAGCACAGGCTTTATTCATTTCAAAATCCACGATAACACCATTATCTATGCTTATGTATTTTGAATCCTGCCCCCCGATTTCAAAAATAGTATCTACTTTGCTGTCTATATTTATCGCGGCTTCAGCCTGTGCAGTTATTTCATTTCTAACTATGTCGGCACCGATAAAATCGCCTGTCAAATATCTTCCCGAGCCTGTGGTTCCGGCGCCTATTATTTCAATTTTTTCCCCTATTTCTTCTCCAATTTCTGCAAGACCTCTTTTTACCGCATCAAGAGGTCTACCTTCAGTCATAAGATACCTTTTGGCAAGAATATCCTTATTCTCGCTAATAACCACAAGGTTTGTACTTATTGATCCCACATCAAGACCGAGGTATGCCCTGGTTTTTTCGCTGACATTTTTCAATTCATAAGATATATTGAGATTTTCTTCTGAAATCTTTAACGATTCATGTGATTCATGAAATCTTTCCTGCGACAGGTACTCTTCCAATCCATCCAAACCAACAAAGGTTTGTTTTAAAACCGGGTCATCAAGTACTGTATAGATTGCACCAATTGCGCCCATTGATGTAAAGTGTTCGGGAACTATCAGTTCACTATCTTTTAAAACAAATACATCCCTCATGGCCTTTTTCATACCTGCATTGGCAGCAACACCACCGATAAAGGCAACAGGATTCTTTATTTCTTTTCCTTTGGTAATATTACTTTTAAAGTTCCTCGCAAGGGCATAGCAGAGACCTGCGACTATCTCATAATCCGGGGTTGCAATTTGCTGAAGATGTATCATATCGGATTTGGCAAATACCGTACATCTTCCGGCAATCCTTGGCACATTGGTTGCTTTCAGGGCTATTTCACTGAACTCTTCTATCGTAAAACAGAGTCTGGAAGCCTGCTGGTCTAAAAAAGAACCTGTTCCTGCAGCACATAAGGCGTTCATAGAGAAGTCTTTTACCCGCAACCTTTTGTTTTTACCTGACTTCTCAAATACGATGAGCTTGGAATCCTCACCGCCTATATCGATTAAACTGCCGATATGTGGATACATATGACTAAATCCGGTTGCAAGGGCCACTATTTCATTTACAAATGTTGCACCGATGATGGAAGCAAAATGTTTTGCTCCTGTACCTGTTGTTGCAATAAATTCTATATCATGGGTTTTAGTCAGTTCTTCGACAGCTTCCTTTGCCGCTTCAATAGGTCTGCCAAGATGACGTATATACCTGTCTATCTCTATATTGCCCGACTCATCGATTATGGTAAGGTTTACACTGACAGAACCGATATCAATACCAATCCGGTGCACCTCTGTATCCCCCTATATTATACATTATACAAAGATTTTGATTTTGTAAGGCTCTTATGTTTTAATTATAATATAAAAGGCTTTAAATCAATACAAATATCGACTATGAAAAGAAACCATATATATGTCAGGGGTATAGTACAGGGTGTATATTTCAGACACAACACAATGATACAAGCCGAGAAGCTCGGATTAAAAGGATGGGTAAGAAATTTAAATGATGGCAGGGTTGAAATTGTTTGCGAAGGAGATGATGAGCCCGTCGACGAATTTATTGCATGGTGCAGCAAAGGCCCAAGAGGCGCTTATGTTGAAAACTTAGATATTAGACATGAAGAATTCAAAAATGAATTCAAAAAGTTCCAGATTTTATACTAAACAGTTGCATTATCCTCTTTTTCTGGACATTTCAGGCAAATCCTGTATTGTTACAGGAGGCGGAAAGATAGCCGAAAGAAAGGTTGTAATGCTTCTTAAATTTAATGCTGATGTAAAAGTAATCAGTCCAAAAATTACTGCGACCTTATCAAAGCTATCAGAATCTGGTAAAATTGAGGTTATTGAACGTGAATATAAAGACGGTGATTTAGACAGGGCATCATTGGTATTCGCAGCCACAAACAAAAAAGAAATTAATGAAAGAATCAAGAAAGAAGCTGCAGTAAGAGGTATCCCGGTTAATGTTGTTGACGATCCGGTTCTTTGTGATTTTATTGTCCCATCTATTGTAAGAAAAGGCCCTATTGTTATTGCCGTTTCTACTTCCGGAGTTCTGCCTTCGCTGTCAAAAAAGCTGAAAAAAGAGATAAGCGGATATATTACAGAAGATTATATAAAATATGCTCGTATTATCGGGAAATTCAGAAAACTTTTAATTGAAATAGTAAGAGATAAAAAAAAGAGGGCGGAGATAATGGCAGAAATAAATAAATCAGACATGAAAGAACTGATAAAAATGAATATGAACGAGATAAAAACAAGATTCCTGAAAGAAAGCAGATGAATATATACCTATCTTATATTGCCCTTTCTTTCTATGTGATCTCAACAATATCATGTCTTTTTTACTTAACTGTCAGCAAAAAGATAATTGAGAGGCTGGGACATTATTTTTTTATAATAGGTTTGTCGATCCATTTTTTCGCAACACTTGTCAGGTACTTGAAGGCAGGCTATACACCAATAACAAATGCATATGAAGCTCTCTCCTTTTTTTCTCTATGCATCGCCTGTTTTTTTCTGTATATCAAAAAAATGTATAAAATGGAAATGCTCGGTAGTATTTTTCTGCCTGTTTTGACGATAATTTTTATTTTTGCTTTCGCTTTTCCCACAGAGATCAAGCCTCTGCCACCTGCACTTAACAGCTACTGGCTGCCTGTTCATACTATTTTTTCATTTATCGGCAGTGCGGTTTTTTTAATCAGCTTTTTCGTTTCAGTAGTCTACTTGATTGTTGAAAAAAATATCAAAAAGAAAAGGTTTTCACCCATGACTACGAGATTCCCTTCCCTTGAAACACTCGATTTAATTAACTACCGATGTATTTCTTACGGCTTTACTTTTCTTACTATAGGCATTATAACCGGCTCCATATGGGCAAGCACAATCTGGGGTTCATACTGGAACTGGGATCCTAAAGAAACATGGTCTCTTATTACATGGATTGTATATGCCATTCTCATTCACAACAGACTTACCATTGGCTGGAGGGGCAGAAAAACCGCATATATGATGATTATAGGTTTTTTTTCAATACTTATAACTTTTTTTGGCGTTAGTTTCTTTTTAGGAGGACAGCATTCGTTCATTTAGATCCCTCCAGAAGGCTTTTTGAAATGCACATTGTAGTGTTCGGACTCAATCACAATACCGCCCCTATTGATATAAGAGAGAAACTATATATTCCCGAGGAGAGCATACCCGACACTTTATCAAGAATAAAAACAGCAGGTATTCATGAAGCAGTTATCGTCTCTACCTGCAACAGAACCGAAATATATTTTTGTACGAATGATCAGGAAGAATCCCTCAATATAATTCACGATACACTTTTCATTGATTTTAGTATAAAACAGGACTGGATAAGCAATTACACCTATTGTTTCGAGGACGAAGATGCCTACAGGCATCTGTTTCTCGTAGCCTCAGGGCTTGATTCAATGGTTATAGGGGAACCGCAGATACTTGGCCAGATCAAGGATGCATACAGAACAGCCACCCTTCAGAACGCCACAGGTTTTTTTCTCGATAAAACCTTTCATAAAACATTTAATGTTGCAAAAAGGATAAGGACTGAGACCAGGATAGGATATAACCCAATATCAATCAGTTCCATGGCGATAGAACTGTCAAAAAATATTTTTGGTGAATTGCATAAAAAAAAGATCCTCGTAATCGGCGTCGGCGAGATGTGTGAAATTGCATTAAAATATTTTAGAAAAGAAGGGCTTAATGAAATCTTTATTGCAAACAGAACATTTCAGCATGCACAAAATCTTTCAGAAGAAATTATCGGCACCCCTTGTCTTTTTCAGGAAATACCGGAATTGTTGACAAAAGTCGACATGGTACTTTCGTCTACAGGTTCGGAGAAACCGATAATTGACAAAACACTAGTCCATACAGTAATGAAAAAAAGGAAAAACAAACCCCTGTTTTTTATAGATATCGCCTTGCCAAGGGATGTGGACCCGGAAGTAAATGATTTTGAAAATGTATATCTCTATGATATTGATGACCTTAAAGAGCTTTCACAAAAGCATATTTCAGACAGGGTTAAAGAATCAGAGAAAGCTATGGCTATTATTGACGAGGAAAAATCAAATTTTACAGCATGGCTTAACAGGCTCGATGTGAACCCTCTTATAACACACATTATTGGAATAGTTGATGAAACAAGAGAAAAAGAACTGAGAAAAATTACACAGAAGTTGAAAAATGCTGACGAAGAGACCTTGAAACTTATCGATATTTTAACTAAAAATATCGTTAACAAGTTAATTCATCCACATATTTCAATGATAAAAAAGAATGAAGACCCGGTTGTCATTGATATAATTAAGAAAATATTCAGTTTTGAGGTAGAGGATGAAAACAAAATGGATAGTGGGCACGAGAGGGAGTAAACTTGCGTTAAAGCAAACAGAATTAACAATAGAAGTTCTGAAGCATATATATCCGGATTTTAATTTTCCTGTCAAAATTATTAAAACAACCGGCGACACTAACTGGGATGCCCCGTTGAACCTTATCGGCGGCAAAGGCATCTTCGTTAAAGAAATCGAAGAAGCTTTATTAAGAAAAGAGATAGATATTGCCGTTCATAGTATGAAAGATCTTCCGACCGAGCTTGGTAAAACATTAACTGTCGGCGCAATTCTCAAAAGAGAAGATCCCAGGGATGCATTCATCTCTCTGAAACATAAGAATATAAAAAGCATTGGAAATAAAGCAAAAATAGGTACAAGCAGCATCAGAAGAAAATCACAGATTCTTAACTTCAACCGGAATATTGATGTTGTGAATCTCAGGGGAAATATTGATACAAGGATAAGGAAAATGACGGAACAAGGTTTAGACGGCATCATACTTGCGTATGCAGGGATAAAAAGAATGGGTTTTGAACAATACATAAAGGAGATACTCCCCTTTGAAATAATGGTGCCGCCGGCCGGCCAGGGCGCAATAGGAATTGAAATAAGAAATGAGAGTGAAGCATTGAATATGTTAAAACCCATAAACCATGAGAACAGTTTTCTGGAGATTGCCATAGAGAGAAAACTTCTGTCAGCCATAGGAGGAGGATGTCAGACACCTTTAGGCATTAACGCAAGAATTAATAACAAAAAAATAGATTTGTATGTTGTATTATGCAAAGACAATGGAGAGATTTTGATAAAAGATAAATTTGAAGGCTTTGTCGATCAACCCGACAAACTGGTTGCTGAAGTCTTAAATATAATGCCTGAAATATAAATGCCTCCCAAAAAGGGAGGCATTTATTATAAAATGGTCATTTAATAGTTCAAACTGCTTCCTTGAATGCCTTGCCTGCCGTGAATTTTGGTACTTTTCTGGCAGGTATTTTTATTTCTTTACCTGTCCTAGGGTTTCTCCCCTTTCTTGCCTGCCTCTTAGAAACCGAGAATGTGCCAAAACCTACAAGCGTAACCCTTTCTTCTTTTTTCAAAGATGCCTTAATGCTGTCGATAAAAGCATCTAATGCTTTACCGGCTGCCGTTTTTGTTACTTTTGCGTTTGCTGCCATTTTACCTATTATCTCTGCCTTTGTCATACTACCCCTCCTTTTTTTTCTGTGATTTTTATGGTAGCTTTGGATTTAACCACCCTGTAAGTACTTTATACTCATTATTATATAGAAGTTTCAATATTTTTTTTATTTATTTTAAATCCTGTGAGATAAAGAATAATTTATGGCAAGGAGACACTTTGAGTTATCTCTTCTGCAAGTTTCCACAATCTGTTAGAATGCCTGTGTTCCTGAAGAAAACTCAAAAAAGTTGCAGCTATGGGGGAAAGAGTTTTTCCCTTGAGGTGAATAACATCAATGTCTATTGAGAACGCACCGTCCTTAAGAGGAATTGTAGACAACTCTCCTCTTTCTATTTCATCTCTTACACTTATGCTTGACAGAAATGAAAAACCTTTATTCTTTTTTACCAGTTGTTTGATAAACTCAATATTTCCAGCCTCAATAAATACAGATGGTTGAAGACCTCTTTTCTCAAATTCTTTCCAAATAGAAAACTTAATAGCTGATCTGGCATCAGTCCAAATTAGAGGCTCTCCAACAAGATCCTGGAGAGAAACCTTTTTCTTCTTCAAAAGCTTATTTTGTGGAGAAGCAACAAGAAGTATGTCTTCCCTGCTGAAAGGTATTACATTCATTTGTTCAGGATAAGGAACTTTTGCTACTATTGCCAGATCTAACAAGTGTAGCATGACATCATCGACCAATTCCTGCGAACCTCTTTCAACAAGATGCACGGCTATATGAGGGTGACTGTCCTGAAATGAGGATATGATAATCGGCATGAGGTATTGTGCTATAGCTCTTGTTGAACCAAGACGTAATGAACCCTTCTTGAGTTCCCGGAGTTCCTTGACTTCTACGGTTAAATCATCAACGAGGGTAAATATCTTTTCAGCATAATCATAAAGGAGTTGGCCAATCTCTGTAAGCATTAGTTCTTTTCCGAACCGGTTAATAAGTGTAAACCCGACATAACGCTCAAGCGAACGAACCTGAATAAAAACAGCCGGTTCAGTCACACAAAGCTCTTCAGCCGCTTTCGAATAGGTGCCCAGTTTCATAACGTTATAAAAAACACGGAGTTGGTTAAGATTCATATTAACATGCAATTATTATGATGTTTGACATGCCCATCCTGATTCAGGGTAAATTGTATTAATTTTATTAAACAAATTATAAAAATAATTATGTTGACCTGTCAATATGAAAAGAAGTATACCAAAACACATTAAATTGAAAAAATTAATTTCCTTAAAAAATGGGAGAGAATTTTTAGGATTCATTAGCTCTTAAACTGTTATGACTCTGATGCACTCTATTGCACGGGGTTTTTTGATAACATAGAATGACAGTATATTATTTTAGAGGAGGGTTAAATGGCTAAGGATCAGAGCATTTATTGGAATCCCATTGCGGAAACTTTGCCGCGGGAAAAGCTTCAGGCATTACAGGTAAAAAAGTTTAAAAGAATTTTTGAATGGGCTTATAACAACTCACCGTTTTACAAAAAACTTTACAAAGAAGCCGGCATGGAACCAGGAGATATCAAAACCTATGAAGATATTAAAAAGGTCCCTAAAACCGACAAAGCAGTGCTGAGGGACGTACAGGACAGACCGCCCTTTCCATACGGTGATATGCTGGCAGTCCCGCTCAGTCAGGTTACTGAATTCAGGCAGACAAGCGGCACCACCGGCACACCCGTATATCAGGCAGACACTTGGCAGGACTGGGATTGGTGGGCAGAATGCTGGGCCTACATCCTTTATGCTCAGGGTTACAGGGATACGGACAGATTTTTTATTCCATTCGGGTACAATATATTTGTTGCTTTCTGGGCTGCTCACTACGCAGGAGAGAAAGTGGGCTGCGAGGTTGTACCTGGTGGTGTTCTGGACACAGAGGCAAGGATTATGAAGATGCAGGAGCTGAAATGCACTGCCTTTGGCGCTACCCCGACTTACGTCCTCGGCATGGCTGATACAGCAAGGAAGATCGGTATTGATCCGAGAACCATAGGCATCAAGAGAATAACATGCGCAGGCGAACCGGGTGCAAGTATACCTACCACAAAAAAGAGAATTGAAGATGCATGGGGAGCAAAGGTATATGACCACATCGGCGCTACCGAAATAGGCGCATGGAGTTACATGTGTACTACCCAGAAGGGTCTTCATGTAAATGAAGCTATGTTTCTTGTTGAGATAGAAGATGTAGATACCGGTGAAATCATCGATACACCAATGAAAAACGGGAAGATGGTTATTACCGCCTTTGACAGAATGGCTAAACCGTGTATCCGTTTCGATTCTAAAGACGTTATTCGCTGGGCAGACTACGATTGTGAATGTGGCCGTACCTTCAGGATGATTGACGGTGGAGTTGTTGGAAGAGCCGACGACATTACAAAGGTAAAGGGTGTGCTCCTTGCCCCCACAGCCATTGAAGAAGTTGTGAGAAGCTTTGAAGAATTGAGTGATGAATACGAAGTAATTGTCACCAAGAAAGGTGATATTGACGACATCATGCTCAAAATAGAGCTGCGGCCAGGTCAGGAGAAAAATCAGGCAGAGATCCTGAATCGCCTGAAAGACCAGCTTAGAGTCAAGACGAACCTCGGTTATAAAATTGAGATCCATCCTTATGAAAGTCTACCCAGGTATGCGTTGAAGGCAAAAAGATTCAAAGACATGAGACCACACTAAGACAAGGAGGGATAACCCATGGCAAAAAAATATAAAATTAAAGAAATGGATGAAAAGATTAAACTGATAAGAAAAACAGCAGAAGAATTAAATACGCTTGGAGGAGGCATTCAGGCAGTGGAGAAGAATATTGTACGCCTTCTTTCAAGCACAAAGATGTTGGAATTGAATATATCCGACTTTAAGGATTTTGTATAAAATATTTGCCGGACTTGTAAAAGTCTCAGAACAGTTGCTTCTGCGATATTTTTCATTGAGACTTCTATTGAGAATTTCGAGTTCAGCTTAAATATTTGAATGTTGTTTATACCTATCCTGCTTCACTTAGCCGATAAGTGCAGCAGGATAGGTATTTTTTATGAAATTTATTAAAATATTTACAACACATCCTGCCTTTGCTTTATCATCAGTTACAACTATAAAACTGTATTATCTTTTTCCCACTATATCCTGACTATGTTAGTAACAGATTGTTTTTAATAATATTTTTATAAGCAACCATGCTTGTTAAAAAAATAACATAAAAAATAAAAGTGGCTTTCTGAATTTTTTGAAAGAAATAATCAAAAATATGGTTTTTAGGAATAATTTTTTTATTTGCAATCCTAATCTTTTTGGGGTAAGTATTAAATTAAATGGCTTAAATAAAACGAAATGTATTCTGTTGTTGTACAATATATACATCAACAATTCAGAATACAGCACCAAAGTCGGGACTGATCGGTGTACAGAAACAATTGTGCAGCCGGTAGTTGTAATAGCAGCAAATGTAATGTTTTGTATCAAGATTACAACACAAGGAGGTGATCTTCTAGCGTAAATTAAGTTTATTCAACAGATAATATTTTTAGAAAGACTGTTTTATGTTTAATCCGAGATTCAAAATAATTTAAGGGGGTACACTATATGAATCAGAAAGGAGAAGTTAAGCAGCCTTTACTGGGATTTTTGGGGTTAATTGTTGTATTGTTTCTTGCCTTTGGAATTATAATCTGGTTTAAGCCGGAGACATTTATTCCCTGGGCCGGTGAGTTGGCAATGTGCCT
>JAPLKB010000027.1 GCA_026388275.1 Pseudomonadota bacterium | reverse complement strand
TACATTGAGGTCTTTTATAATCGGCAACGTCGGCAGAAAAGGCTTGGATATTTATCCCCCGTTGTTTATGAACGGCAATTTTATGCAGGAAGGAAGGCAGCATGAATATGATTGGTGTCCACTATTGACATCAGGGGTCAATGCGACGGTAACAATCTCACCTGTTTCTGCTACCTGCTGGAGAAACTCAATCAAGTTTGCCATATATCCTTCGTAGTCTCCCCTCATTCCATCATTAGTTGCTGCCTCAATTGATTCTTTGGAACCCAGTGGTTTTGGAAAAAAACTTCAAAGCAAGAACCATCGGTAATGTTTGTTAGGGTGGTCGAACCAAGAGAGGTGTCATCTTTCCACGACACTTCGTCCCCAACTTCAATTGAATCACCACCAAGAAGTTCAAAGACTGAAAAATCGTCATTTTCTGTCTGAACTCCAACCATACCTCGCCGTTCATTGATTGCGATGATGGTGCCTTTCACGCAAACCTCCTTGCGATTATATGTCCGACTATTAATCTACTGCGAGCAGTAATTTCTGAAATATTAGTATTTGCTGTTAGCTATGTCAATAATTATGTTGAACGAGTATAGACTGATAATATTCATAAATTCAAATAGATACCATCTATTTCAGAAAGATGATAACGCCAGAGGAATTTGCATTATATCATCAATATACCGATGTTATGTTGCATGCAGCAATTGCTTAGCCTATAGACAGGAGACACATGAATTTCACAAAAGAATTAAAAATTCCCATTTGTAACACTGTATCATCGATAGCACTGGAGGCAGTGTTTCATCCAAGGCAAAAGCCGTGTAGCTCGCATTACGGGAAGAATCTGTGTCCATACAAGAACCACGCAGCATTAAGTTCAGGCAGAGGGGCTTTTTTCAAGTGTGGAAGAACCGGATGAACCTTAAATTGTAAATCTCCATTTGCAGAATGTATCGTCCGGATGAGGGTCGGGAGGGGCAAAGATGCACTCGACCTTGATGTCAGGGTCAATCTCGTGGGCAAAGGCCGTAAATTCAGCTTTATGCATTTCCTTACATACGTATTCTCCGATGCCGCGATTTAGACGCGCTTCCTGTGTGGGGCAGTGGGGTACGGTTATGATCACTTCATTGTCCTTTTCTTCAATTTCATATCCTACAATGATTTTCCATGTAAAAAGTCTTAGGGCTTTTACAAAGCCTTTCAGCCCTTTTTCCTTAATGTTAAAACGCTTTACCAGGTCCTTTGCTGCCATTTGTGGTACACGCCCCC
This sequence comes from Pseudomonadota bacterium, assembly GCA_026388275.1. NCBI lineage: Bacteria > Pseudomonadati > Pseudomonadota > Pseudomonadota bacterium. Next base: position 29,717 of record JAPLKB010000027.1, on the reverse strand, counting down.
AGACCTTTTCATTGAGCCGTTCCGCTGTCGGTTGATCGAAATCTTCTGCCACATATAGAAACCAGAATGCATCGACAACCCTGTAATGCCAGAGAAGAAACTCAATATAGTTTCTCAGCTCAGGAGCTTCCATTTTGTCGATATCTTTTAAGTCCATATGATCCCCCTCAAGCATCTTCTTCTTTAAACGCCCTGCTTTTGATGTCATTGATGGATGTTAGAAGGTTTTTCCCTTCAAAGACTACTTTATACAGCGCCTCGGTGATAGGCATTTCTATATTTCGTGTTTTCGAGAATCTATATGCGGCCTTAATTGTGTAATATCCCTCAACAACAGTTTTCTGTGATTTTATAATTTCTTCCGGTTTTTTTCCTTTTGAGAGTTCTACCCCGAACATTCTGTTTCTGCTAAGCTGTCCATAAGATGTGAGTATCAGATCGCCTATGCCGGAAAGACCCATAAAAGTAGTTTCTTTTGCACCAATGGCCCTGCCGAGCCTTTTGATTTCTGCAAGGGCACGTGTTATGAATGCTGCCTGGGTATTAGTACCGAGGGCCAAACCTTCTATAATGCCGGCGCCTATGGCCATTACATTCTTCATTGCGCCGCCCAACTCTACACCGACAATGTCTTCACTTGTGTATATACGGAAATTATCATCATGCATATGTTTTTGAAAATATGAGGCAAGCTCGCTGTGTTTTGATGCCACCACAACAGAAGTGAATGCTCCCTGAGCGACCTCTTTTGCAAAGGATGGGCCTGAAAGAACTGCGATGCGGGTATTTTTATTGCCGAGGCATTTTTCTACCACCTCGCTCATGCGCAGCAGTGATTCTGTTTCAAATCCTTTTGTGAGGAGCAAAATATTTTTATTCAAAAGAGGGCGGGATACCTTTTCGATGGTCTCCTTTAAAGCAAAAGAAGGTGTTGCAATAATAATATCATCTGAATAATCTGCAAGTTCGGACAGGTTATCGGTAAAGCCAATCTGTTCAGGTAATGGAAAACCTTCCAGATAGTAACTGTTTATTCTCTCTCTTCTAAGTATTTCATAAAGATCCTTTTCAAAAACCCACAAAAGGACTCTGTAGCCTTTTCTTACAAGGTGCATGGAAAAGGCAGTTCCCCATGCACCGGCGCCGATTACTCCGATCTGTTTCTTTTTCATATTCATTATTATTTACTTAACTTATAAATGCCTTACATCCATGGTTTTTCCAAATCTAAAACCCGTAATACAGAATTACTTTTATTCCTCGATTGTAATTGCTGCGATTTCAGCCATTGCCGTCGTAACCACAGCTCCTACTATTTTTTCAGCATCCCTTAAATCCATAAGTTTTACTCCAAGACCGCCTCTCTTCTGGACAGGAATATCCTGAATTTTGAATCTTATTGTCCTTCCGGTATCAGTTGTAAGTAGCACTTCATCGTTTTCACTTACCTGCCTTAAGCATACAACTTCACCGTTTTTTACACCGCATCTTACGTTTATTATGCCCTTGCCGCCCCTTGCCTGTACTCTGTATTCGCTGCATGGTGCTCGTTTTCCATAACCCTTTTCCGTTACCGTAAAAACATTGCAATCCTGGTTGACAATTTCTACGGAAACCACCTCGTCATTTCTTGCCAGTCTTATGCCTCGTATGCCGTAGGCAATCCTGCCCATTGATCGTATCTCTTTTTCTTCAAACCTTATTGATTTGCCTTTTTTTGTAGCGATCTCAATTTCGTTTTCTCCTTCAGTTTCGAGTACTCCTATGAGACTGTCATCTTCCGGGAGGCTTATTACGCGTATGCCTGGAGCCCTTAAATGCTTCAGAGAGTCAAGACTTATCTTCTTTACCTGCCCTTTTTTTGTGACCAGGAAAAGATATTTGTTCTCTGAAAAATCTTTTACATGTGCTACAGCCGTTATCCTTTCGTTTTTATCAATGTTGACGAGGTTAATAATCGGTTTTCCCTTTGATGACATCGGGGCTTCCGGTATGGTATGGACTTTTACAATGTGCGCCTTTCCGGAGTTTGTAAAAAATATTATATAGGAGTGCGTAGATGCTACATACAGATGGTTTACAAAATCCTCTTCCTTTACTATTATGCCTATCTTTCCTTTGCCGCCCCTTGCCTGGTGTTTGTACTGGTCCAAAGGGGTTCTCTTCGTCCAGCCGCGGTATGTAATAGTTACAACGACCTCTTCCTCTTTAATCATGTCTTCTCTGGTAATATCAGGCAGTTGATCGACTATCTCCGTCAATCTGCCGTCGCCGTATTTTTCTTTTATCTCGATAAGCTCTTTTTTTATTACTTTCATGAGAAGCCCTTCATCACCGAGAATCTGTTGCAATTTTGTTATTTCTTCAGAGGTGCTGTTAAAGTCATCAAGAATCTTTGTTCTCTCAAGGGATGTAAGGCGCTGCAAGCGCATCTCCAGGATGCTTGTAGCCTGTTTTTCAGAAAATATAAAACGTTCTATAAGTGAAGCCCGCGCTTCCGGCACTGTTTTTGCTTTTTTAATTAGGATTATTACTTCATCTATATGGTCAAGTGCAATTTTTAACCCTTCAAGTATATGGAGCCGGTCCAAGGCCTTATTCAACTCAAAGGTAGATCTTTTCGTTACAATATCTTTTCTGAATTTTACGAACTCTTCTATCAACTGGAACAGGGTGAGAGTTTTAGGTTCATTATTCACAATTGCAAGAAAAATAATACCAAAGGTTGTTTGAAGCTGAGTATGCTTATAGAGTTGATTCAAAATGGGCTCACCCATCTCACCTCTTTTCAGCTCCATAACAATCCTCATGCCTTCCCTGTTTGACTCATCTTTTATGTTTGATATGCCCTCAATCCGTTTTGTGTTTATCAATTCAACGATATTTTCAATAAGGCGTGCCTTGTTGACCTGATATGGTATTTCCGTGATGACTATTGCCTCTTTATTCTCCCTTTTCTTTTCTATTAAGGCTCGCGCGCGCAGCATGATGTGCCCTCTTCCTGTTTCGTAGGCTTCCCGTATTCCCTGTCTGCCGTAAATAATTGCATGCGTGGGAAAATCAGGCCCGGGTATAAGCGTTAAAAGTTCATCAATCGTAATATTTGGATTATCAATATATGATATTATGCCGTTGATGATTTCCGTAAGGTTGTGGGGAGGTATATTTGTTGCCATACCTACTGCAATGCCGGAGGAACCGTTAACTAAAAGATTCGGAATTTTTGACGGCATTACCATGGGTTCAACAAGAGATTCATCATAGTTTGATTGAAAAGATACTGTTTCCTTTTCAATATCCTTCAGGATCTCTTCTGCCATCCTTGTAAGTCTGACTTCGGTATACCTCATTGCAGCCGGGGCATCCCCGTCTATGGAGCCGAAATTGCCCTGACCGTCTATTAAGGGATATCTGAGGGAGAAATCCTGTACCATCCTTGTAATTGCATCGTATACCGACTGATCTCCATGCGGGTGATATTTACCGATGACGTCGCCGACAACCCTTGCAGATTTTTTATATGGTTTGTCGTGCATGTTGTTCAAGTCGTACATCGCAAACAAAATTCTTCTATGAACCGGTTTTAAGCCGTCTCTGATATCCGGCAATGCCCTTCCTATTATTGTGCTCATGGCATAGTCAAGGTAAGACCTTTTCATTTCCTCTTCAATTGGGATATTTATTACAGATGTGTGCATTTAAGAAGCCTCCATTATCATGGTTTTTATTACTTTAACATAAACATTAACCTGTTGACAAATGGGAACGCATTGGTAGAAAATAATGTTATGAAAATTCTAATGGTTTTTGTGATTTTTTCTCTGATTATTATGGGATGCTTTTCTTGTGGTAAAGAGGTTAAAGGCTTGCAGGAAGAAATAAGACTCTTGAAAGAGGAGAATAATTTTTTAAAGGCCGAAAACATAGGACTAAAAAAAGAATTGGAGAAACTTTATAAAAAACTTGATGAAAGTATAAATTATGAAAGCAAAGAAGAGGGTAAATTGAAGCCTGAAACAAAAGAGGCTGAAAAACCAAAAGAAGCTATAAAAGTTGAACAGGGTGTTAAGAAGAAACCACGATGAAGTAACAAATGCGAAATATATCTCTTGTTGTTTCCTATGATGGGACAAACTACCATGGATGGCAATGCCAGCCTGATTTGATAACAATACAACAAACCCTGCAGGAAAGAATCGAAAAAATCGTCAACCATCACATTAAACTTTTTGCAGGAGCAAGAACGGACAGTGGAGTTCATGCGTACGGGCAGATAGTAAATTTTTTTACCAACAGCACTATAGAGCTTAAGGGGCTTACCAGAGGCTTAAACAGTCTGTTGCCCCCTGATATACGGATAAAGGGTGCAAATGTAGCAGACGATGATTTTCACTCACGGTATTCAGCAAAGAGCAAAATTTATATATATTCTATTTTAAACTCATCATTCAACTCTCCTTTTTACACGCGTTATGTTTGGCATATACCGTATGCACTCAATGTGCTGTCAATGCAACGCACAATCAAGCGGATTAAAGGATCTCACGATTTTTCTGCTTTTAAAAAAAAGGATATGTTATATCAAAGCCCGGTACGCGAAGTTTTACAGGCTGGCGTAAAAAGACGGGGAGATATTATATATATAGTAATAGAAGGCACCGGTTTTTTACGTTATATGGTGAGAAATATTGTCGGAACACTTGTACTTGTCGGATCAGGGAAACTTACTGAAAATGATTTCAAGGCGATTCTTGAATCTAATGACCGTGAGAATGCAGGCCCAACGGCACCGGCTAAGGGGCTGTTCCTGAGAAGGATAAAGTACTGAAGAGGGGAGTGATAAATTTGAAAAATACAAAAAAAAGGTCTAAAAAAACAGGTTTACTTCCCGGGACGCTTATTCATATCGGGGAGCAGAAAATAGAAAATACCAGGATTACGCTTATTGACTATGATGAAATGCAATTTAAGGAAACGGAAATTAGCAATATTGAGGAATGTTCTTCCTTTAAGGACAAACCCACAGTTACCTGGATAAACATAGAAGGCATTCATGATGTGGGGGTCATCGAAAAAACAGGTCAATGCTTTAATTTACACCCTCTTTTGCTTGAAGATATTTTGAATACCGACCAGCGTCCTAAAATGGAAGATTACGATAGTTATGTTTTTATTGTTTTAAAGATGATCTTCAATGATGATGCTCAGAGAGAAATAAAAACTGAACAGATCAGCTTAGTTCTGGGTCACAATTATGTCATTTCATTTCAGGAAAAGGAAGGGGGTGTTTTTGAGTGTATTCGGGACCGAATAAGAAACAACAAGGGGCGCATCAGAAAACTGGGGCCTGACTACCTTCTATATTCCCTGATAGATGTAACTATTGATAATTATTTTATTGTTCTTGAGCAACTTGGAGAAACCATAGACAGCCTGGAAGAAGAATTAATTAGAAACACCAACCCAGAAACATTGAGTTTTCTTCACAAGTTAAAGAGTGAAATGATATTTTTACGGAGATCTGTATGGCCGTTAAGGGAGTTGATTGGTTCTCTTGAGAGAGGAGAGTCTGCGCTTATACAAAAGTCAACACGCCTTTATTTTAGAGATGTCTATGACCATACGATTCAGGTTATTGATTCGGTAGAGACTTTCAGGGAAATGCTTTCCGGAATGCTTGACATTTACCTTTCAAGCATAAGCAATAAGACAAATGAAATTATGAAAGTATTGACCATGATCGCTACTATTTTTATACCGTTAACGTTTATAGTCGGTTTATACGGCATGAATTTTAAGTTTATGCCGGAGCTTGAATCCAAATGGGGTTATCCCGCTGTGCTTTTTCTTATGGTAGTGATTGCAGTTTTTATGCTGAAATATTTCAGGAAAAAGAAGTGGCTATAATTCCACTTCCAACTCAAAGCGCTATCATCGTTGGCTTCGTCATCTACGTCCTTTACATTATTCGTGGGTACCCGCCTGCGGGTGTTCCCTTGCCGCCTTGATTGCCCCGCAAGCTGCACGCAGGATACTTCATTGCATCCTTGATTTAGAATTGGAATAATAGCAGAAGGGGGAAGATCAGACGAACAAAAAAAGGCAGGGCTATTTGGCCCTGCCTTGATGATTATTAGTTGATTGTTATCCCAGATACTTTTCTTTTAATACCTGCAAGTCCAAGGAGACCTGGGGCAAGAAGATATAGAGCCGAGGGAAGAGGAACTGGCGCAGCCTTTCCAAACATCACATTGTCAAGACCGTTATATTCAGGGCCATCACGATACTCACCCCGAATATGAAAACCATTGAGGGAGGTCAGTACATTTTTGAGTGCTTCGTCGGTAACTCCCCATTCGGAGCCGACGAGCGAAACTGTGTACGTATTCCACGCTTGGGTCGGAAACTGGGTAAATACATGGGTAAGGGTAGTGCTGCCGCTGATAAGATCAACTGTTGGTGCGTAACCTGTGCCATTACCATCTATTCTCTTCACATCAAAGCTAATGCTGCCATTAAAGTCCGATAGCCTGTTACCAAGAAAACTTGCCGGTGCGGCATACGTGGCCCACGACCCATAAGCAAGGTCTTGCATCTGTGCAAATCCCCCGCCACCGCCACTGCCTCCTGCTTCAGAGTATGAAATGACACCGTCTTCGATCGCGCTCCAACCTTCGAGATTTTTGTCAAAAGTGGTGCTAGTTATAGCTGCCTGTGCCAGCGTCGCTATTCCCAATATCATCACTGCTATTAAAATCAACTTCTTCATACCTAACCTCCTATGATTTTAATTGTCATACAAACCGGCTGTCTATTTAAGACCCGTTACTTTCCGGCTCCCGTCACCAGTGGTTCGGCTTTTTCTATAATTATTTAACATCGTATAACAATTATAATTTATTGTATGTAGGATATGTACTACAATTTGAGTAGGTTAAATACGACAATTTATTGTAATATGGAGCGGGAGTTACTACCTTTGCCTTTTCACTTTTGAGGACTTTCAAGACTCATGAATATACTGATCTTCCTCCAAAATAATAGACACACCGAAAGGCCTGGGTATTATAATACATCAGGAGGTGTGTATAGCAGAGGGAAGAAGAAAGTTCGACAGGGAAATTTGAGGTTGAGACCGTTCTTATAATAGCAGAAGAAGGAAGATCAGACGGACAAAAAAGGCAGGGCCGAATTGACCCTGCCTTGATGATTGATCGTTTATGATTACTTTTTAAATCTTCTCCTTATTACTGCAAGTCCGGCAAGACCGGGAGCAAAAAGAAGCAACGCGGAAGGAAGTGGAACTGGTGCGGCTGTTTCCGCGATAGTCAACTCTACGCCTGACACGGTGCCATATGTTTGACCGCTGGACTGGACGATAAGCAGTTTCACAACGTCATCTGCCCCGACCGTCAGGTCAGTGAGGGTCTGGCCGGGATAAAGGGCATCAAGGAAAGCCAAGGCATTTGCCTTGCCGTTATGGTTTGCCTCGCTGATCGTCCCTGAAGCAAGGAGGGTGTCTCCGATATAGAGGTAAAAATCATTGCTCCTGTCCAGGCCGGGTTGGGCATACCAGATGCTCCCGGAAAGGCTGATGGTTCCTGCTTGAGGGGCTGTCCAGGTGAGGATCGACTTACCGTACGATCCGCCATTGCTGCTGTCCCAACTGTGAGTGTAGACGTTGCCGTCAGTGTCTTTCCACCATGCCGGCAGAAAGTTGCCCCTGGAATTCCCCATTGCAAAGAAATCAAATCCGTTAGAAAAGGGGTCTCCCGTGCCCTTTTGGTGGGGAAGAATCGTCGAGCCCTTCCATTCGGTCCAAGCTCCATTGGGATTATCTGTTTTGCTCCAATCGCTTTGCAGATTGTAGACAATGGGTGCGCTCATGGCCAGAGTCGGGGCCATTAGAATGATGGAAACAACTAATGCTGCGAATAACTTAAAAAAAACAAATTTCTTCATTTACAAACCTCCGCTTTTATCTCATGACATATCACAATACGTTTTTACGAAACTTTTGATAATACCAGTGTAATATCACAAACGTTTTCAAGTGGTGCCTGCCCGTCAGGCGGTATTTAATCTTGTGGTGGCTGTCGGACTGATGATTCAGGAATAATGCAAAACCAGTATCTTGCGTCCCACTGTTACGGTTGTTTAGCGTTATCATAATTATTTGACAACGTATAACAATTATAACTTATTGTATGTAGGATATTTACGACAATTTGTGTAGGTTAAATACGGCAATTATTGTAATACTTATGGAAGGATATATTGCACTCTTTAGATTTTTACTTGTGATCTTTCCCCAACCCCCAAGATAATAGACACATCGAAAAGCCTGGGTATTAAAATAAACCAGGAGGTGTGTATTGCAGGGGGAAAAAGAGAGTTCGACAGGGAATTTAAAGTTGAGGCTCTTCGGCTAATTGTAGAAGGGGGAAGGTCCGACGAATAAAAAAAGGCAGGGTCATTTGACCCTGCCTTAAGAATAATTCACGGATAGTTAACTATTAACCCTTTTTCTAAATCCTGCAAGCCCTACCAAACTGGAACCGAGCAGCCATACTGTCGGTGGGATAGGGACTGCAGTATAGTCATATGTTACTGTAATATTTCCGGAAGTAAAAGTACTCGTCCCACATTGACCATTACCAGGGCAACCCAGACCCACGTTTGAGGTAGCATTAAAGACAAAGGGAATTTGGCCGATGCCTTCAAATGTATTCAGTATGCTGGCCTCTGTAAACGTGTATGTCTCTGACTTGGAAATAGAGATAGTCGGGCCGATGGCGGGCACATTAATGGTCAGCGTGACAGGGTTAGTTTTATGGCGGAACCAATAGTCCCATTCTTCGTCTGTTTTGGGGAACGGGTCGGGGCTGCTGTTCTGGGCATAGAGGTTCATGGTACTGTACGAAATTCGCACATCTCCCGTCTGAGCCCAATACCCTGTACTGTTGCCTGTGGTATTTAAAAAGTAGTATGATCCGTTCAGATATCCTTCCAGAATAAAGGTCGCGCTGTTAAGCGTCCCCAAGGATGAATCAAACTGATTGACGTTAATGATTGTGTTGATTTGATTTGTTCGAACCACACCCGAAGTGAATGTTTCTGTCCATAACGCTGTCCTTCCTATTCCAGGAAACGCCATTACAGCAAGCATAATCTCTATAACTACAAAAACCATTCTTTTCATTTTCATGCCCTCCTGATGTTCTTTAGTTACCTCTCAAACCTTCCCATTTTAGAACTTCCTTTTCCTTTTATCTCTATCCTTATTTATCAAATTGATACATAACGTATTACAATGTTATATAATTGTATGTAGGATAAGTTATACATTGCGTGTAGGATAATGTCAACAGGTTAATGTAATCTTGATCTTCCCCCAAAATAATGGACACATCGAAAGGCCTGGGCATTACAATAAAACAGGAGATGTGTATGGCAGAGAGAAAAAGAAAGTTCGACCGGGGATTTAAGGTTGAGGCTGTTCGTATAATTGTAGAAAGGGGAAGATCAGACGGACAAAAAAAGGCAGGGCCGAATTGACCCTGCCTCGTGAATTTCATTGAGTGCTTTTATTTGATGAATCTTTTTCTCAAGCCTGCAAGACCAAGAAGTCCCGGAGCAAGAAGGAGAAGCGAAGGCGGAACAGGGACAGGGTTACTGCTGATGGGGATCAATTGACCTCCTTGTGCAAATGCATATATCTCGCCATTTAAGTATTCGTTGCCCTCAGCCTTCGCGAGGTAGTACATGTCCATGCCGTTGCCGTATATATTCGTGATCGTGCTGTTTGAGATCAGTGCACCGATGATGGATTCCACGTACTGGGCACCGCCCAATGTAGCTGTGTTGCCGTCAACAAGGTTAATGATTTCCCCGGTAATATCGAGGCTGCCCCAGGCAAAGTTATTATTATATCCCATGAGGCTTGCCCCCAGGTCGTTGCCTGCAAGGAAGAAGCTGTGCGATATACCACCTGATAAGGTCATGGATGAGAGGCGCGTATCCCAGAATGCTGTCTTAAGACTGTTGTTGATAAAGTCCCTGTTGAGATAGTAGAAGTCCTTTTGCCCCCCTGTAAGATAACCGGTCTCGCCTATAATGAGGTCCTGATCAAAGTAGTTGTGGGAAGGATCAGCCGAGTAGTGTCCATGTTCCGTATAGGTGCCGATGAAACGTACTGCCGTTTCTGTGATCTTAACGGTACCATAGTTCGTCATGTTGCCCATGACTGTGCGCACGCCGCTGCCGGTGAAATTAAAGGTGCCTGCGCTGTTGTTGGTGATGTTTGCCTCCAGGTTGCCACCGGAGTAATTGAAGGTATCGTTATTGACAAGATTCAGCGCCTTTAAGGTACCGCCGGAGAGGTTGTATATACCGCTTTTTCCGCCTTCCGGTTTAATGATCAGGTTGTCTGTCCTGAAAGTACCGCCTGCCTGATTGACCACGCCATCGCCCTTAAAGCCCACATATGCATTTTTTGCAGTAAGGCTTGCGCCGAGTCCGCTGTCGTTTAGTGTGATAGTACCTTTACCTGAACTCCCGTAACCGACATAGATATAATCGGCGCCTGCAACGCCGCCGGTCTGATTAAACATACCGGTGCCGGAATGACCTATGTACATGCGCGATGTTGAAAGAATAGGGCCGTCTCCGGTATCGCTCATTGTATAAGTGCCGGTGCTGCCGGCCCCGTAACCGATGTTGAGATTGGTTACCGAGTTTGTACTGCCTGATTGATTAAAGTTTCCAATACCGTTGTAGCCGATGTACTGGTATTTTGCTGAGAATTCACCGCCGGAGAGGGCGTAAGTGCCGGAGGAGCCAGCGCTGTAGCCGAGATAGAGTGAGCCGCTCACTGTGTTCGTGCCGCCGGACTGGTTGAAGGTTCCGGTACCGTAGTAACCGATATACTGGGTTGGCGCTGAGAGCTGACCGGTGTCGCTGAGGTTATATTTGCCTTGTCCGCCCGATACAGAACCGACATAAAGGGCGCTGCCAACTATGTTTTCACCGCCTGTCTGATTGAAGGTACCGGTACCGGAATGGCCGATTACCTGGATTGGTGCTGAGAGCTGACCTGTGCCGCTGAGGGTATAGGTACCCGAGGAATCTTTGCTATAGCCGAGATCAAGGATATTGCTTGCTATGTTTGTTCCACCGTACTGGTTAAAGGTACCGGTACCGTTGTAGCCGATGTACTGGGTTGGCGCTGAAAGCTGACCGGCATTCAGGTTGTATTCACCAATGGAACCTTTGTTGCCGGCGAGTGTTAGCCAGTAGCCCACTGTGTTCGTACCGCCTGTCTGGTTGAAGGTGCCGGTACCGAAGTAGCCGATGTACTGGTTTGAAGCTGAGAGCTGACCGGTGCCGCTGAGGGCGTAAGTACCTGAGGAGCCTGCATTGTAGCCAAGATAGAGTTCACTGCTCACAGTATTCGTACCGCCTGTCTGGTCGAAGGTACCGGTGCCTGAGTAACCGACGTACTGAGATGTCGCGGTGAGGGTTTTTGTATTGGCAAGAGTAAAAGAACCGTTTGTGCCAATACCATAACCTACATGCAATGTATCAACATCAATGGAGCCGCTGACGTTCAATGTGCCGCCGTCTATGCGAAGTTCACCGGCACCGCTTCCATTTATAATGCTCCCGCTGACGTTGAGTGTCCCGCCGGAGAGGGAGTAAGTGCCGGAGGAGCCTGAGCTATAGCCGAGATATAAATTATTGCTTACCGTATTTGTTCCGCCGGACTGGTTGAAGGTGCCGGTACTGCTGTAGCCGATGTATTGGATTGGCGCTGAAAGCTGACCTGTGCCGCTTAAGTTATATGTGCCCTGTCCGCCTGATGCAGAACCTACATAGAGGGAACTGCTTATTGTGTTTGTACCGCCTGTCTGTTCAAATGTACCGGTACCGATGTAACCGATGATTTGTGTTGGTGCAAAGAGTTCGCCTGTGCCGCTTAAGTTATATGTGCCTTGTCCAGCAATTCCAATACTGAGCGTGTTGCCCACTGAGTTCGTTCCGCCTGTCTGATTGAAGGTACCGTTGCCGGAATGGCCGATGTATTGGTATGGCGCTGAAAGCTGACCTCCACTCAGATTATAAGTACCGGAGGAATATGCATTAGTACCGAGTGCGAGCGAGGTGCTTACTGTATTTGTGCCGCCTGTCTGGTCGAAGGTACCGGTGCCTGAGTAACCGACGTACTGAGATGTCGCGGTGAGGGTTTTTGTATTGGCAAGGGTAAAAGAACCGTTTGTACCGGTGCTGTAACCCATATAAAGCACATCAACATCAATGGAGCCGCTGACGTTCAATGTACCGCCGTCTATGCGGAGTTCACCGGCGCCGTCTCCATTCACAATGTTCCCTTTGACTGTAAGTGTCCCGCCGGAGAGAGTATAAGTACCGGAGCCTGAATTATCGCCAAGATGGAGATTATTATACACCTTATTCGTACCGCCTGTCTGATTGAACGCTCCGATGCCATAGTAGCCGATGTATTGGTCTGGTGCTGAGAGCTGACCTGTGACTCTTAAGTTATATATGCCGGATGAACCTTCATAAGTGCCGAGGTAGAGGCTGTTGGTGATAGTATTGGTTCCACCGTACTGGTTGAATGTGCCGGTACCATTGTAGCCGATGTACTGGATTGGCGATAAGAGCTCACCTGTGCCGCTGAGGTTATATGTGCCGAATGAGGCTGCATAGGAGCCGAGATGGAGTTGACTGCTCACAGTATTCGTCCCGCCTCTCTGATTGAACGTTCCGGTGCCTCTGTAGCCGATGATTTGGGTTTGTGATAAGAGCTCACCTGTGCCGCTTAAGTTGTAAGTACCGGAGAAGCCTGAATTATAGCCTAGATAGAGTCCATTGCTCACCGTGTTCCAGCCGCCTGTCTGGTTGAAGGTACCGGCGCCGGAGTATCCGATGTACTGGTTTGGTGCTGAAAGATGGCCTGTATCGCTGAGGTTGTAAGTACCGGAAGAGCCAGCAGAAAAGCCGAGATATAAGTAGTCGCTCGTGTGTACTCCTGCGGAATGGTTGAACGTGCCTGTTCCGCTGAATCCGACATATACGCTGCTGGAGTTCAGAGTTCCTGTGGATGGGTTTGCGCTATCCTTGCTGAGTTCGTACATCCCCTTTCTTTCGGCAGCGGACCCGATGTAGAGATTGGCTACAGTATTGGTTCCGCCTGTATGTTTATAGATAGCAGTGCCGGTACCGTCGCCTCCCCAGCCGATATATTCACTGGCAGCCCTAATTGAATGGTTCATATAGGCAGGATTATTGGAAGCTCCCTGCCAGAGGCTCATATCGCCGCTATCCCTGGAGGTGATAATAAGGAAATTGAGCAATGGAGGAGAGTTCGGGTTAGTCGGGTTCGGATTAGGATTCACATAATAGACAGTGGAGTATTTTTCCGTACCATGGAGTTCCCCGTTGTAGGTAAGGATCACGTTATCGCTCTCTCCAGGTACGCCGGCAGGACTCCAAAATGCAGGGACACTCCAGTAGCTGGATCCGGCGATCCAGGTCTTGTCCGCTGCTTCCGCAAATGCACCTGTGAGTGTGATAACAAGAAAGAGAAGTATCGTCTTGATCCAGTACCATTTGGACATCGTATGGTTCATCATGGTCTTTCTACCCCCGCATGTTTTTATGTTTCTGTTTATTTATAGAATAGCTTCTGTGATGCAGGAACAGTCGGGCACTGATGTCTTTTTTGTTCCGTCATCACTCCTTACAGCAAGCCTGTCATAAACTTGATAAAACCCTTTAACTTCCCCTTTTCCCTCACCGACGATGTCAGTTTTATCAATCTTATTAATATTAAAGCACAAATAATTTGTATCTGTATGTAAGACATATACGACACTTTGTGTAGGATATTATCATTAATATATGTAGGAAAATCTGTAATAATAGAAAAACAGCTTAATTGAGGTGAGAATAAATTAAAGAAATGCTCTTTATGTTTTATTATGAAAAAGGCCATCTTTCAGTTTTTTTCATTGAAACATGGCCTAAAAATGAAAACTTTAAATACTGAAAAGCAGCCAATACTTTTCCGTCCGGCTACGACTGTTGTATTTAAGTATATGTTCTTCCTTACCCCATGAACCTTCTTCTCATACCGATGAGTCCTGTTAGACCGGTCCCGAGAAGCCATAAGCTCGGCGGGATTGGAACAGGATTATTTGTTACTGCAATAAGATGTCCTCCATCGGCAAGTTCATAGGTTAATCCTTTCAAATATTCATTACCTGAAGCTGAAGCAAGGTAGTAGATGTTAAAACCGTTACCGGTAATATTGCTTACATGGTTATCTGATATTACGGCACTGAGTATTGTATTAACATACAGTGCTCCTCCGTCTATTCCATTACCGTCTGAGAGAAATAGGGAACCTTCAATGGAAAGCGTTCCCCATGCAAAGTTATTTGCATAACCTGTCATCTTCGCACCGAGATCGGCACCTGCAAGGGAGAAGTTGTGTGCGCCTGCTGTAAAGTCAAGAAGTGCATTACCCGTATCCCACAGGATATTCTGAGTACTGTTGTTTATGAAGTCCTTGTACAGATAGAATTCATCTCCTGTACCGCCTTTTAAATAACCGGTGGAACCTACAATTAAAGTATCAATGTAGTTATGTGCAGGATCACTTATATAAGCACCGGTATTGGTGAAGGTACCAACAAATGAAACAGTTGTATCGGTGACCTTGAAGGTGCCTGTATTAACAAAGTCTCCGGCAAATGTAACAGGCTTATCGGAAACACTGACCATATTTTTGTTCGTCACATTTCCTTCCACTGTGGTTGCTCCTGCTCCCCAGAAAGTCATTGTGCCGGTGTTCATTATGCCGCCTGTTTTCAAGTTACCGTTGCCTGTGATTTGACCGCTGTTGTTAAGGAACTGCCCGTTGTTATCGAATGTTCCTCCGACAAGACTGATAGTTCCGGCATTTACTGCCAGTCCGTTCGTTACCTTTAATGTGCTGCCGCTGCGTGCCTCCAGCCTACCTGTAACGGTGTTGGCAACGCTACCATTCAGGGCAAGACTTCCTCCAATGGCAGAGATTGTGCCGGTGTTGGCAACACTACCATTCAGGGCAAGACTTCCTCCGACAGCAGAGATTGTGCCGGTGTTGGCAATATCAGTATTAATGCTACCCTTGCCTTTGATGATGGCGCCGCCGCTGTTATTGAGAGTACCGGTGCCTGTAATGGCGGAACTGACATTAATCATACCGTTATTCACAAGCGTTGAATCCTGAAGAACGAGGTTATTGCCGTTTAGGTTAATTGTTCCCCTGTTATCATTAACACCGGTGTTGGAGAGTATGAGGCTGCCGCCGGAAATGGCGGCGGTGCTGTTATTAATAAAACCGCCTGAGCCGTTTATAGTACCGTGACCTGAGAGGTAAGCATTGTTAATGAGTGTACCTGAACCTGAGAGAGTACCTCCGGCAAGTGCTATAAATCCCTGGTTATCCAGTCCCTCGCCGTTTAAGGTGATTGTCCTGCCGGTTGAGATCGTAAGGACCTGGCTTGGGGTCCATACCATACCGTTGCCTGCTGTAAAGTCGGCATTGAAGTTGGCTGTTCCGTTATTGATCAGACGTTCTTCAAAGATACCGCCGTTATAGTTGAAGGTACCGTTGTTTTCAAATACATTCTTAATGGTTCCGCCGGACTGGTTGAAGGTCGTAAAGGAAAGAGCGCCGCCTGTCTGGTTGAAGGTACCGCCTGGATTGAGCTGAATGGTGCCTGCCGTGAGTGAGCCGCCTGAAAGGTTATAGGTGCCTGCTGATCCGGCAGTTGCAGCAATTGTAAGTGTATTGGCGACCGTATTTGTACCGCCTGACTGGTTGAAGGTACCGGTGCTGCTGTATCCGATGTACTGGTTCGATGCTGAGAGCTGACCTGTACCGCTTAAGTTATATGTACCGTTTCCGCCTGATAGAGTGCCGAGATAGAGTGCATAGCTCACTGTGTTCGTGCCGCCTGTCTGGTTGAAAGTACCGACGCCGGAGTGGCCGATTATTTCAATCGGAGCTGAGAGCTGGCCTGCACCGCTTAAGGTGTAAGTACCGGATGAGCCTGTGCTGTAACCGAGATAGAGTGCATTGCTCACTGTATTAGTACCGCCTGACTGGCTGAAGGTACCTGTACCGGAATTGCCGATGTACTGGTATTGTGCTGAGAGCTGTCCACTACTCAGATCATAAGTACCTGAGGAGCCTGCATTGGTGGCAAGTGTTAACCAGCCCACTGTATTGGTTCCGCCTGTCTGGCTGAAGCTACCTGTGCCGTCCCAGCCGATATACTGGGTTGAAGCTGAGAGCTGACCACTACTCAGATTGTAAGTTCCGGATGAACCTGTGTTATTGCCGAGATATAGTCCGCCGTTTATTGTATTAGTGCCCCCTGTCTGTTCGAATGTGCCGGTGCCGGAGTAACCGACGTACTGGGATGTGGCAGTGAGGGTTTTTGTATTGGCAAGGGTAAAAGAAACGTTTGTGCCTGCGCTATAACCTACATGCAATGTATCAACATCAATGGACCCGCTGACACTTAATGTGCCGCCGTCTATGCGGAGTTCTCCTGTGCCGCCTCCGTTGACAATATTCCCGTTAACAGTGAGTGTCCCGCCTGAGAGGGTGTAAGTACCGGAGGAACCTTCGTCTTTGCCGAGAGTTAAATTATTGCTTATTGTATTTGTTCCGCTGGATTGAATGAAGGTGCCGGTGCCGGAACTGCCGATTATTTCGGCCGATGCGGTTAAGCTCCCTGTACCGCTCAGGTTATAGTTGCCGGTGTTGCCGGACAAATAGCCGAGATAGAGATCAGTCGCCGTGTTGGTTCCGCCGGACTGGTTGAAGGTGCCGGTACTGTTGTAGCCGATGTACTGGTTTATTGCTGAGAGCTGACCTGTACCGCTCAGGTTATACTCACCGGAGGAACCTGCATCGCCGCCGACATAAAGATCTTGGCTCACCGTATTCGTGCCGCCGGACTGGTTGAAGGTGCCGTTGCCGGAAGCGCCGATGGCCTGGAGCTGTGCTGAGAGCTGACCTATACCGCTCAGGTTATACTCGCCGGAGGAACCTGCATAAGCGCCGAGCATTAACAACAAGTCCACCGTATTGGTTCCGCCTGTCTGGGTGAATGTGCCGGTGCTGCCCGAATAATAGCCGAGATAGAACTCAGTCACCGTATTCGTGCCGCCGGACTGGTTGAAGGTACCGGTGCCGTTGTATCCGATGTACTGGTTTATTGCTGAGAGCTGACCTGTACCGCTCAGGTTATACTCACCGGAGGAACCTGGGTTAGCGCCGATATAAAGATTTCGGCTCACCGTATTCGTGCCGCCGGACTGGTTGAAGGTGCCGGTGCCGAAAGTGCCGATGGCCTGGAGCTGTGTTGAGAGCTGACCTGTACCGCTCAGGTTATACTCACCGGAGGAACCTGCATAAAGGCCGAGAATGAGGAAACTGACCGCACTCGTCCCTGCGGAATGGTTGAAAGTGCCTGTGCCGTTGTATCCGACATACACGTAGGAGGAGTTCAGGGTCCCCGTGGATGGGTTTGTACTATCCTGGCTGAGCTGATATGTCCCCTTTCTGCCGGCATCGTACCCGAGATAGAGGTTGGTCACTGTATTGGTACCACCCGTATGGCTATAGATAGCAGTTCCGGTACCGTCGCCTCCCCAGCCGACATACTCGCTGGTAGCCTTCATTGAGTGGTTCATGTAGGCAGGATTAATAGAAGCCCCCTGCCATAGGTACATATCACCGTTGCTCCGGGATGTAATGTAAAGATTGTTGAGCAAGGGGGGAGAGTTCGGGTCAGTCGGGTTCAGATTCGGGTTTACGTAATAGACGGTGGAGTATTTGTCCGTTCCATGAAGTTCACCGTTATAGGTAACGTACGCATTATCGTCCGTTCCAGGCACGCTGTACGGTGGGCCAGGATTCCAAGATCCAGGGGTATTCCAGTAGTCCGATCCGGCGTTCCAGGTCTTGTCCGCTGCTTCCGCAAATGCACCTGTGAGTGTGATAGCAAGAAAGAGAAATATCACCTTGATCCAATTCCATTTGGACATCGCATGGTTTATCATGGTCTTTGTACTCCCGTATGTTTTTTATGTTTGTGTTTATCTGTAGAAGCGTTTCTGTGATGCAGGAAAAGTCGGGTACTGATGTCTTTTTTGTTCCGTCATCACTCCTTACAGCAAGCCTGTCATAAACTTGATAAAACCCCTTAACTTCCCGTTTCCCCTCACCGACAATGTCACTTTTATCAATCTTATTAATATTAAAGCACAAATAATTTGTATCTGTATGTAAGACATGTACGACACTTTGTGTAGGATATTATCATTAATATATGTAGGAAAATCTGTAATGATAGAAAAAAAGCTATATTGCGGTAAACATAAATCATTTATTTGTTTTCTTGCATATCCTGTTTTGCCGTTCCTGTCTGTTCTTCAATCAGAGAGGAGTGCTTCTTCTGTATCAAGTCCCGGTCTTCGTGGCATGAATTACGTCACTGTTCTGTCCGTTTTTCTGCAAAGACTACAAGATTGCAACTGGCAATTATTGAGGTATGACAAACAAAAAAGGCAGGGTTATTTCTAACCCTGCCTTAAGAACAATTCGTGTATGGTTAGCTCTTAATCCTTTTTCTAAATCCTACAAGCCCTACCAAACTGGAACCGAGCAGCCATACTGTCGGTGGGATGGGAACGACGTTGACCGAAGCGTCGGATGTACTGTACACGATAACGTCGTTAAAGCCGCTGTCTCCATAGTCGAAACCTGCAGTGGCGTTGTCACCTCCATCGTACACCCCCCAGGTCAGCATGGAAAGTCCCGTAGGCGCATCTGCCTTCACATTCAGGGTAAAAGTGAACAAACTTCCACCAGACCCAGCGGCGAGACTCTCATACCAGGGATTAGCATTTGGTTCAAAAGTTTTTAAGTCAATACCGCCGACTCTTAAGTGACCCGGGGCATAGGTGCCGCCAGATAGAGACCAGGCGTGCGTAAGCAAATCCCCTTTCGACACGACCGACTCATCGTCGAAGGCAAACACATTTGAGTTGTAAATTATGTTCGTACTAATGGCGGCCATAGTAATGTTAATGTCTAAAGGGTTGGTCATATAGACAGATATGTCCACAGTCGAACCCGGAGCTACGTTGAACGTATTGGGAATCAATGCCACGGAAGGCGATGGGGCATAGGCCGATGCCACTGCCGGTATGAATGCTATTGCCAGTAAAACCACTGCGAGTAATGCAAAATAATTTCTTTTCATTTCAAAACCTCCATTCCTATTTTATTAATTCTCATAAAACCACTTTCCCAAAACCTTAATTACCGATTTGACAATACTTCTTCCACTTTTTATTTCACATCTCCTTTACCAAACATTTGATTGTCTGATATCGATTGTTTCCTATCGTTGATCCCTTTTACATTGAGCAAAAAAGCCGCCAATAATGAATTTACTCTTCACTCCTGGCAGCCCGGCTGTCTTATGCAAGATCCGTTAGCTTTCCGTCCTGCCGTCACCGGCAGTTTGGCTTTAGCAGCTTGTAATATAATGTATTACAATGTAGTATAATTGTATGTAGGATAAGTTATACAATGCTTGTAGGATAAGTACGGCAATTATTGTAATATTGTTGTATCAGGATACAGCACATCCTTTTTTTATGGCAAGAACAAAGTTTCTGTTTCCCAAGATTCTTCCGTCAAATGAACTCACACTGTCAGCCGTTCATGAACGGCTGAATTCACCGGCACCAGCATGCGAAGCGTCACCATGCAGACACAGCGCTGACAGCGTTTTTTCATTTAACGTAGGAACAGCAATAGTCCGTAAGGTTTCTAACTTTTAGACTGAATTTGGATTGAGCCGGCACTTCAAAGACTTCTCCTTCTTTAACTGTTACCCATCCTGCAGCGCCGGGCAGCATAACATCGAGATTACCGGCAAGAATCTCCATAATCTCCTTTTCTGCTGTACCAAATTCGTAATCTCCGGGGAACATGATGCCCAGTGTTTTTCTGGAACCATCCGGAAAAATTATTGTACGGCTGGTAACCTTGCCGTCAAAATAAATATTTGCTTTTTTGACTATTGTTACATTCTCGAAATCCATCACAGTTTGTCTCCTCCCAATAGTTATAATAATTCAGTGTTGTTCCCGCTCATGCCCCGTCAACCACTTTGCGCAGTTCGGCAAGCAGGTTATCCTCTACTTCAATCAGGCCGGATTCCTGACGCTGTCTGGCCAGATGACTTTCTCTTTCTCCCGGCATGAATATCTCGTCCACTCCGGGGAGTTTCTTCGTGGATTTAACCTTACTGATAATCTCCGAAACATTACTTGAAAGCTTGTCTCGTTCCGTTAAGAGTTCCGGATCAATGGCAAAAATCAAATGTCCCCAGTTGCCCTTGCTGTCGCCGATTCCACAGAAGGCGGCGCCAACCAGCGGCCCTGCCAATATCTCGCCGATCAGAGCAAGACCTGATCCTTTATAGCTCCTGTCGAAGGAACGAATAGCGCCCGCAATCGCCTTTTGCGGATCAGTCGTCGGATTACCCTGGTTATCATAGGCAAAATCAGCCGGGATGCTTCTGCCTGCCGTCTGGGCTTCTACCAGTCCAAAATATGAAGTCGCGGCTGTGGACATATCGAGCACAATGGGGTCCTTCTCACCGGGGATAGCTATGGCCAAAGGATTGGTTCCGAATACAGGCTCGTACGATCCGTAAACTGCAACTCTCTGTGGTGAACGGCTGAAAGCAAAACCGATCAGCCCTTCCGCTGCCAAACGGGAAGCATAATAACCTATGGCTCCGGATGATGTGTTTGTGTTGAATGTCCCGGCAATAGCGAACCCGCTTTTCTTCGCCTTCTCTTTCACTATTTCTACTGCCCTCCCGACAACCAGCATGGCGTGGTTTTTGTTGCCGTTGATCCGTGCAGAAATCGGGGTTTCCTTTTCGATTACGATTTCCCTGGCATTCGGATCTTTGGGAATACCCTTGTCGATGAGTTTCACTATTCCCTGATTGTTGTCCCGCAGTTGAGCATAGAGCATTACATCAGCGATGACCTGAACTTCTTCGTCGTTGTAGCCGTATTTCTTCACTGCCTTGTGTGTCAGTTCCTCAAGTTCTTTAATCGATATTTTCATAATTCTCTCCTCAAATATCCTGCGGTATTGTCAAAAGTTTTCATAATATTGTTTTGTTTCTTGAGTATTTTTAGTTCTTTTCTCTTGGTCGGTCAGTGGCATGTTCGGGGATATTGATCTGCGGCGGTCTGCTTCGCTTTGCGATCCTACATCGTACGTTCAGTACGATTACGGCCTGCAAATCTCACAGCCCATCCACATCTGCAAAATCCCCGACATGCCGCCGACCACCCAAGCCTGATTTACATACACGTTTATGTGAATCAGGCGGAAATGAAGAAGGATTTCTTCATTTCCCATACTTCCTGTTACTTCCCCCTTATTATGACTTGTAAATGCTTATCTTTACTCAACCTTCTTATCAATTTTTTGCTCAACTTTTGATAATATCTATCCTGCCCGGTGATAGAACCCTCAACGCAAATTGCGGTGAATTCATTTAATTATTTTACTCACCTTTTGTCAATTATTTTCCCGGTAAATTTTTTACTCGAGGCGGCCTCTTTTGGAATAGCTATACCTGCAATATGTCCTTAAATTTAAATGGCAATGTTAGGTGAATTTACCGAACTACGTCCCTGTCAGCACCGAGGTCACACGGCGCCTGCAGCCCACTCTACTTATTGAGGTATGATAAAATAAAAGGCAGAAACATTTCTGATTCTGCCTTTACTTATTCATATTTGGTTTATTATCCCAGATACTTTCTTTTAATCCCTACGAGTCCAAGAAGGCCGGGGGCAAGGAGAAATAGAGACGGCGGAACAGGAACTTGGTTAGCGGAGAGGGTTCCTGTGAGGTTATATCCAATGGGAGACGAATCCTCTCCGTAGGTAATAGAATAGTTGCCGGTAAAGGTGAAAGTGTCACTGAGGCCCATGCTTGCCAGAGACGTTTGGCCAGCGGGGGGGCCTACATAACTATCATAACCATAGTACCAGTGTATGAAGCCGTTGCTCTGTAAAGTACCGTTCACAGTTCCATAGGACTGCGTTCCCTGATCAGGAGCAAAATTCCAATTCACCACATTGCCGTATAAAATCGTACCTCCGGCACCGTTTTGATTGTTAAGCACCCATGTATAAGTCCCAACAGGAACCGCAGGGATGGCGAGTGTGTACCCGTTGAAGTCATAGGCAGTCACACCCGAGGAATTGATATTAAGGCTGAATTGTCCCACGTCGCCCACAATCGTTTTGAGAGTTTGCAGCCCATACGGCGTCGGGTAAGGCGTGGTATTATCAAAACCAAAGATCCCGTCATAAGAATAAGAAACACCACCTGATCCCGCAGTGCCGGAACCCTCGGTAGCTCCGAAGATTATACCGGCTACAGCTTGCCCCGGAGCTGCCATAATGATCGATAGAATTGCAATGCATCCAAATAACAATAACTTTTTCATAGATATACTCCTCCATTTATTTCTTTGTTATTTCTCATAAAGCCACTTTCCCAGAACTTTAATTACCGATCCGACTATACCTCTTCCCGCTCTCACCTCCTCTTCATTGATTCCGTTTACATTGAGCATAAAAAAAGCCACCAAAGATGAACTTTTCATCACTCCCGGCGGCTCGGCTATCTGATTTCAGACCCGTTAGCTTTCCGTCCTACCGTTATCGGCAGTTTGGCTTTATCAGTTAGTAATACATTGTATAACTATGCAATATAATTGTATGTAGGATAAGTTATACAATGTATGTAG
This sequence comes from Pseudomonadota bacterium, assembly GCA_026388275.1. Lineage (NCBI taxonomy): Bacteria > Pseudomonadati > Pseudomonadota > Pseudomonadota bacterium. Next base: position 6,768 of record JAPLKB010000027.1, on the reverse strand, counting down.
GATAAGTACGGAAATTGTTGTAAGACATAGAAGAGAAACGAATGCACTTTACAGTCGGTAGTTCTTGCTTTTAGAAAATAGCGCAATTGCTCTGTTCGCAGATGAAAGCATTTTCTGTTCTCAGAACCCTTAACGCTTCTGTGTGTGGGACAGGTGGGTTACCTGTGCCCTCAAGTTGAGAAGATAGGCGGTTTCGGGTTGTTTTATTGCTGTATTGGTATCATATCTTTCAGCTTTAATTTGTTTGACCACACGGTCTATTGAGCCTGCTTCACTTTCGAGAAGCTCGTACACCCTGTTTTTGAAATTAACTGCATCTTTAATGGCGCGGGCAAAATAAGAAACAGACTCGTCCTTTCCCACAAACACTATACGGTGTCCCTGGCAGAGGACTTCAACGGGTAGGGATGAGAGCCGTTTAAGGGAAGTAAAATAGGCATCGTAGTCGGCGAGAAACTCTGTAATAATATTGTCCATACCATCCAGACAGCCTGATGCTTCCGCAGCTATCAACACTTTCTCTCCCGGGATGTAGTAACTCAAGTGGTCCATTGTGTGACCCGGAGTTGCAAGCACTTCAATAACTGTATTTTTATCCAACTCTATAGTCTGTCCGTCTTTCAATATCATATCTATTTCAAAAGGCTGAAACGGTTCGTCGATCAAACGGGAAGAATCAATCTCAGGGAGGTTGGCAACCATGGCTCTGACGTCTTCATTCATTTTGCCGATAAGTTCTATTACCCGTTGCCGCTTCAAGGTCTCCGCTGCCCTTTTAGAAGCTGCTATTTTCATGGAAGGAAATGCTTTTTTCAGATAGCTGATTGACCCGCAGTGATCCCAGTGTGTGTGGGTAAGAAAGAGTATTTCAGGCTCCTTTGTACCGATAACTGATCTGATTGCTTCGGCATATATCTTTCCAACGCAGGCAACTCCGCCGTCAAAGACCACAGCTTTAGCGCCATCCAGAAGATGGATAGGAAATGTGCCGGAACCCAGAATGTAGAAATTTTCTTTTACAGGGCCGGTAGTAGTGAAAAGCACAAAACCTCCTTTTCAAGAAGTGAATCCAGGCTATTATAGCGCATTTAACCAGGCCCGGCAAGGTGAATTCTATCCGATTAAAAACAGATATCATGTCCCTGTTACCCTCCAACCAATTTTAGCAACAGATTGAAATGGCTTGACCATGCGGGACTGCTGTAGTATTAAAGTATCAGTACTTGCTGTTTTTTCATAAGGTGCAATATGACAGATGTCAGAAAAGATAAAGAACCCCCTGATATAGACATATATAAAGCATGGTGCAAGGCCTGCGGCATATGTGCTGCTTTCTGCCCGACAGGGGTGCTGGCAAGGGATGAGGCAGGATATCCCTATGTAAAGAATGCTGAAAAGTGTATTAACTGCGGGTTGTGTGAGATACGGTGTCCTGATTTTGCAATTACGGTAAATAAAAAGACTAATGAACATAAAACGGGTGAGGAGTCTGAAGAAAAAAGAGAAAAGGGATCTGCTGCTCCAGGGCAATGAGGCGATTGTCGAAGGTGCGCTTCGAGCCGGGTGCCGTTTTTTCGCAGGATATCCAATAACTCCGGCTACAGAAATTTCCGAACTTTTGTCTGTAAAGCTGCCCAGGGTTGACGGCACATTTATACAGATGGAAGACGAGATTGCCAGTATGGGTGCAATAATAGGCGCTTCTCTGGCTGGTGTAAAATCCATGACGGCAACAAGCGGCCCAGGTTTTTCCCTTATGCAGGAAAATATAGGATTTGCAGCTATTGCCGAGGTCCCCTGTGTTATTGTGGACGCCATGCGTGGAGGACCAAGCACCGGGCTTCCAACATCTCCATCTCAGAGCGATGTAATGCAGTCCCGTTGGGGCACTCACGGCGACCATCCGATCATCGTGCTCTGCCCGTCAACGGTGAAAGAATGCTATGAGATTACCATCAAGGCCTTCAATATGTCGGAGAGATTCAGGACCCCTGTCATTCTCCTCGTTGATGAAGTTGTGGCACATATGAGGGAAAAGATTACACTCCCGGACGATGAGGATATAGAGATATTCAACCGTGTGAGGCCCACAGTCCCGCCGGAGTGGTATATCCCTTATGAGGATACGCCGGGCGGTGTTCCTGCAATGGCCGATTTCGGCGAAGGCTACCGGCATCACGTTACCGGACTTACCCATGATGTACGGGGATTTCCTACAGAAAGACCTGAAGAGATAGACCCCTTTATTCGCCGATTGTTCAGGAAGATAAGCCAGCACTATCAGGCTATCCATCTTGGAGAATTTTATCAGGCGGATGACGCTGAAATTATGATTATCGCCTACGGATCTGTGGCGAGGTCTGCCAGGAGGGCAGTGAAAGATGCAAGGCAGCAGGGGATCAGGATCGGTCTTTTGAAAATGAACACATTATGGCCTTTTATGAGGACAGCGGTTGAAAAGGCACTCCAGACCTCTAAGACGATCATTGTCCCGGAGATGAATATGGGGCAGGTTTCGAGGGAGGTTAAGAGGGTCAATAAAGGCGATGTAAAGGTCTTCACAATTAATAAAGTGGACGGGACAATCATTACGCCTGATGAAATATTGGACAAGGTCAAGGAAGTGGGCTGATGGATGAGGTTACCAGGTTGATCCATAAATATCTGAGGCATGATAAGAAGTTTCCCCATGTGTGGTGTCCCGGATGCGGTATCGGCATTATGCTCGGCTCACTTATTCGGGCAATAGACGGATGCGGATTTACCAAAGATGAGACCATGCTTGTTTCCGGTATCGGATGCACCGGGAGACTGCCTGTTTATGTGGATTTTAATACACTTCACACAACCCATGGCCGCGCCCTTACTTTTGCAACAGGTATTAAGCTTGCAAAACCGGAACTTAAGGTCATTGTTGTCATGGGCGATGGCGACGCAGTGGCCATTGGAGGGAACCACTTTATTCATGCTGCCAGGAGAAACGTTGATATGACAGCCATTATACTTAATAACAGCGTTTACGGCATGACAGGCGGTCAATACTCGCCTACAACTCCTTATGGAATGAAAACCGCAACCTCTGTGTATACCAATGTGGAACAGGCTTTTAACATATCCGAGCTTGCCGTGACTGCCGGTGCTGCCTTTGTGGGAAGAGGCACCGTGTATCATGCAAAGCTGCTGGACAGCCTGATGGAAAATGCATTTTTGAAAAAGGGTTTTTCCGTTGTTGAGGTGATTTCCCATTGCCACATTCAGTACGGGAGGATGAACGGAATGGGATCGGCTGTGGAGATGATGACGTGGCAGAAAGAACATGCCGTTACAGTCGAGAAGGCTGCCGGCATGAGAGAAGAGGAATTGAAAGATAAATTCAGGATCGGTGTCCTTATTGACAGGGAGTTGCCGGTTTTTCATGAAGAATATGAGAAGATAAGAAAACGGGCAAAGGAAATAATATAGAACAATGCTGAATGTTGAATTGTGAATTTTTAATTAATGAAAAACCGTAACGGTTTTTGATTGAAAAATATTGATTGCAGGTTTTGGACTTATTAATTCAACATTCAACATTCACAATTAATAATGGTGGGGTTTAACGTGGGTTTACGGTACGATATACGACTGAGTGGTTCAGGCGGTCAGGGGTTGATATTAATGGGTATTATCCTGGCTGAGGCAGCCGCGATTTATGACCAGAAATATGTTTCACAGACTCAGAGTTACGGGCCGGAGGCGCGTGGAGGCTCAAGCAAGGCAGAGGTTGTGATAAGTGATGAGGAGATTGATTACCCCAAGGCCATGAAACTCGACCTGCTTCTTGCCATGAATCAGAAGTCCTGTAACGATTATTATATGGACCTCAAACCTGGCGGTATACTTATCGTTGATTCTACCTTTGTGAGCCAGATACCGGTGAGAAAAGCATATCAGATCCCCTTTACAAGGATTGCACGTGAAAAACTGAAAAGAGAGCAGACAGCAAATATTGTTGCTCTCGGTGCTATAACAAAGCTGACGAGTATTGTCACACCAAGGGCGATGGAGCAGGCTGTCCTCGGCAGGGTGCCCAAGGGCACGGAACAAATAAATCACGATGCATTATATGCAGGCATGGCAGCGGCAATAATGGCCCGAAAGCATGTTATGTCTTATATTGCAAGCGAGCAGGAAGATGAAGATACATGAGTATCAGGCAAAGCAATTTTTCAAAGACTATAATATCCCTGTTCCAAAAGGCCGGGTAGCAGAAACTGTCGAGGAAGCTCTGAGCGCTGTCTCTTCGATCGAACCTTTCCCTCTTGTTGTAAAGGCACAGGTTCATGCCGGAGGCAGGGGCAAGAGTGGAGGAATAAGGCGTGTCAATAATATCGAAGAATTAAGGAATGCTGCATCGGAGCTGCTCGGTAAGAGGCTTATTACCCCGCAGACAGGAACTGAAGGAAGACTGATTGATCGTATTTTAATAGAAGAAGTCCTGGATATTGGAAAAGAGGTGTATGGCGGCATTGCCATAAACAGATCTAAAGCATGTGTCGCAGTGCTTATGAGCCCAGAAGGCGGGATGGAGATCGAAAATATTGCAGAAAGATCGTTGGAAAAGATTTTTGTTGAAACCATTGATCCCTGTATCGGTTTGAGAGGTTTTCAGGCAGAGCGGATATGCTATTGCCTGGAGCTGGACAGATCATATTTAAAGAAGGCAAGTGATATCATAATGAATCTTTATAATCTTTTTATGGAAAAAGACTGTTCTCTTGCAGAGATCAATCCGCTTGTGACAACAGGAAGAGGAGAACTTGTTGCCCTTGATGCAAAAATAACCTTTGATGACAATGCGCTTTACAGACATCCCGATGTATCGGTGCTCCGTGATTATCGTCAGGAGAATCCCCTGGAAGTTGAAGCGTCGAAGTATAACCTTAATTATATCAAACTGAAGGGCAATGTGGGGTGCATGGTGAACGGAGCAGGACTTGCCATGGCTACCATGGACCTGATAAAGTATGTTGGTGCGGAGCCGGCCAATTTCCTTGATGTCGGGGGCGGTGCTACTTCCCGTATGATAGCAGAGGGTTTAAGGATATTGCTGTCAGATGAAGATGTAAAAGTAATTTTTATAAATATTTTCGGAGGGATATTGAGATGCGACATCCTTGCAAGGGGTTTTGTTGATGCTGCCCGTACATTCGGGATAAGCCAACCTGTGGTAGTCAGGCTTGAAGGGACAAATGTGGAAAAGGGGAAGGCTATTCTTGAAGAATCGGGTTTTCAATTTATGATAGCAGAAGATATGGGACAGGCAGCAATGATGGTTGCCGAAGAAATAGGCAGATTACATTACATTAGGTAAGGGATGAGTATCATAATTGACAATAGAACGATGGTTGTTATCCAGGGCATAACCGGAAATGAGGGCATGTTCCATACAAGACAGATGAAGGAATATGGAACAAAGGTTGCGGCGGGTGTTACGCCGGGCAAGGGCGGACAGGAACTTGAATCCATCCCGGTTTTTAATACAGTGAAAGATGCTGTTGCAGCTTCAGGCGCTGATGCATCAGCGATTTTTGTACCTCCTCCTTATGCTGCGGATGCAATCCTGGAAGCGGTTGAAGCAGGAATAAGTACAATTGTCTGTCTTACCGAAGGCATCCCTACACTCGATATGATATTGGTAAAGCGTTATATGAAGGATAAAAACACAGTCCTTATAGGCCCCAATTCGCCGGGTATTATCTCGCCAGGAAAATGCAAGATCGGGGTTATGGCCGGATATATTCACAAGGAGGGCAGGGTAGGCATTATTTCACGAAGCGGAACCCTTACCTATGAAGTTGTCCATCAACTTTCAAAGCAGGGCATCGGTCAGTCCACATGTATAGGGATTGGCGGTGATCCGGTTATAGGCCTCAAATACGTTGATTTGCTCAGGATGTTTGAAGAAGATACAGAAACCGATGCCATCGTGTTGATCGGTGAGATCGGCGGCAGTGCTGAGGAAGATGCTGCGCTGTATTTTCAGCAATATATGAAAAAACCATTAGTTGCATTTATTGCAGGAGTTACGGCGCCGCCCGGGAGACGAATGGGGCATGCCGGGGCTATTGTGGATGGCATGGCTGGGAATGCTGCTTTAAAAATAAAGACGCTGGAAGATGCCGGTATTATTATTGTGAAAAATCCTTCTGAAATAGGACAGGTTGTAAACTCAGTACTTATAAGATTAAATAGCTGACCCTGCCATTAATTAGTGTCCATCCGGAACCCCAGATGTGACACTATTGGTTTCCGAGTCGTAAAGGAGGTTTTTTTCGTTCCGGCAAGGCAACGAATCACCCCGAGGCAGAGACCGAGGGGAAATCAAGGGATTACGCGGAGACGTACAATATGTTCGTCGCACAAGCAAGACCGCAGATTGACGCTGTCGGGCCGGAAAAGACCCTTTCCGGACGGAAACTAATTAGAACATGCATTATGCCTGACTCTGCCTTATTTTGCTGAAATTTACCATCATTTAAAAAAGAATATTTTTATCCGAAGTTAATAGCGATAATAAAAAAGCACATCCAAAAAGCATTTATACTGCTCAATGGATGTGCCTCTTTGTTTTTTAGATTCTTTGTCTACTCTTTCGGTGGTTTAGGTTCTGTTAACGGCCAGAAATTGAAAAACCCCGTATACGATGCAATGACCGGGAATGTAAAACCAAGAAGAGCAGTTGCTATCCAAAGTTCCTGTACATAGCCTGTTGCGCCTCCAGGAGGC
>JAPLKB010000026.1 GCA_026388275.1 Pseudomonadota bacterium | reverse complement strand
TCTGACCCACGAACTGGCCATCTGATAATGACCGTTCACGCCTTGACCGACCTGACCACCCACACAACCTACCTTTTAAGAAACCTATCAAATTGTATTCCCTTTGTCTATTGGTGTCTTGTATAATAGTACGAGCCCTTAGTATTGTCTTTGGTTTTCTGCAAGATTACCTACCTCATCATAAGCACCAGGACAGAAAGAGAGTCACCGTCTTTTACCGGATACTTCAGTTCCTGCGGGAATGTAGTTTGTCCGTTAACATAGATTTCCACATGGTACTTCAGCTTATCTTCTTTTGCAAATATCATTTTTTTTATATGGGGATAGCGTTCTATTACGCATTTCACACAGTCTCCTACCGTGTTTCCCTCAACATCCAGAATGGTTTCAACATCATTATTCAGGACCGGATGGAGCGTTACCTTAATGCTCATACGTTGCCTCCAGTGTAAATTTCATTAATAACAACCTTATCGAAACATGTATTTTGTGCTCTTTATCTATAACGCCTTAATAATCGAGTGATTATCAATTCTCTTTTTTCGATCAATTTTCACAATTTATTTTATGCATCGCTATATTAACAAATATATTGCAGCAGTTAAAGAGGCAATCGCTATACTTAGGTGATGTTTCTTAAAAAGATGTGGGAACTTAGGGGACATTCCATAAAAAATAAATAACTTTTGAAACCAGAGGTTTCATTAAAAAACCATGACTGAATTAGTTAGCGTAGCCGATCGCCGCCATGTGGCCCTGGCTGACAATTGTGTTGAATGACTGAAAAACTTGGGGTATAAATCTAAGAATATGATATAATCTGAGATATGAAAATAGAATAGGACCCCGGAAAGGCAAAATCGAATCTTAAGAAACACGGAGTCTCATTCGAAGAAGCGGCAACGGCCCTGAGTGACCCCATGGGTGCAACCGGTGCCGATCCTGATCACTCCATAACTGAACAGCGCTATGTTACCTTCGGTGTTTCAGAAAAAGGTCGGCTTGTTGTGGCATCTCACACCGAGAAAGGTGAAATAATTCGAATCATAAGTGCCCGCAAAGCGAGCAAAGGAGAGCGAGAAGTCTATGAAGAAGGATAAAGAACCTGATAAAGACGAATTACGGGCGGAGTATAAGCGCTCTGATTTCCCTGCCGGCCTTGTACGGGGCAAATACGCAGAGCGCATGAAAGAATCATCTAATGTCATTGTTCTCAGGCCGGAGGTTGCTCAGGCGTTCCCAAATGAAGAGGCAGTCAATAATGCCCTTCTTTCACTCATTGATATTGCACAAAAAACAACGCGCCCAACAAGTCGTTCCACCGGATCGCCCAAAAAGCGAGCTTCCCGGTGAACAGCATTATGGCTCAATTAAAACTCAAAGAAGATATAAAATATGTCCGATATGCTAATTTAGAGCGATAGGTAAATAGTTCCGTTCGTTCTATTAATATATAGGCATCGACGGAAGGGAAGATGGAATGGATATCTCCATTCTTTTTACTTATCAAGATCGTTACACTTCATTTACGAAAAACCCATTTATTTGATTTCAAACCTTATTTGGTTTACATTTATCAGGATCATTGTTGGCAATAGATTCTTAAATCAGCGGTAAAAATACAGTGTCACGGAGCAATAAGTATTAAAACAAATATTAAGTCCAGAGGTCGAAATTCAAAATCCGTAGTCAGCAGCAGCATTTCCCGTTACCGTATTATTATTAAAGGCACAGTACAGGGTGTAGGCTTCCGCCCCTTTGTCTACCGGCTTGCAGGGATTCATAAGATCACAGGCAGTGTCCTTAACTCAAGCCGAGGTGTAATCATCGAAGCAGAAGGTGAGGAAAGCAACGTAAAATCTTTTATCAATGCCATTGAAGAACATCCCCCTGCGCTTTCGGAAATTAGCGATTTCAAAGTGACGAAGCAGCCTCCCATCGGTTTTATTACCTTTGAAATATTAAAAAGCAGCCCTGATCAGGAAAATGAAGTCCTTATACCGCCGGATATGGCAACCTGCCCGGACTGCGGCAGGGAGATACTTGATCCCGAAGACCGCCATTATCAATATCCATTCACCAACTGTACCAATTGCGGTCCGAGATTTACCATTATAGAAGAAGTCCCCTATGACCGTCCCAAAACCTCCATGAAAACATTCGGGATGTGCCGTGACTGCGCAAAGGAATACAACAACCCCCTTGACAGAAGGTTTCATGCCCAGCCTGTTGCATGTCCGGTATGCGGACCTCGTATTCAAATAACCGATAACAAAGGCAGCCCTGTGTCCGATGATAATAACCGGTTCGATTTAGTATGGAAGATACTTAGGAAAGGAAAAATCCTGGCCTTAAAGAGCCTCGGTGGTTTTCACCTCGTCTGTGACGCAAGAAACGAAGAAGCAATAAATATGCTGCGTATTCGTAAAGCAAGGAAGGCGAAACCTTTTGCCGTGATGTGCAAAGATATGAAAACTGTCCGCAAATACTGTGTTGTTAATAAAGACGAGGCAAGGTTTTTAACTTCATTGCAGGCACCGATTGTAATATTAAAGAAAAAAGTGCACTTCAGCCTGCCGGATGAACTTGCCCCAGGATTAAATACACTGGGTGTTATGCTGCCCTATACCCCGCTGCATCTGCTGCTTTTCAGCGGGCCCTTTGATATCCTTGTTATGACGAGCGGTAATTACAGTGAACTGCCTCTTGTAAAAGACAATAAAAATGCCCTCAATGAGCTTTCGGCAATAGCCGATTATTTTCTGCTTCATAACAGAGACATCGTTAACCGGTGTGACGATTCTCTCATCCAGGTCATTGACGGAGAGATAAGCTTTTTTAGGAGATCGAGGGGATATACCCCCCAGCCGATTCCGATCTTGCGGAAAAAGGCCTCGCCGGTTATTCTCGGTATTGGCGGAGAAATGAAAAACAGCTTCTGTATCCTGAAACAGGATAATGCATTTATGAGCCAGTATATAGGTGAGATAGACACACTCGAAGGAGAGGAAAATCTTTTTGACAGCCTTGCAAACTTTCAAAGATTAATAGGCATAAAACCTGAAATCGTTGCCTGTGATGCCCATCCGGATTACGCCTCATCCACTATAGCCCGCACAATACCTGCAAAGAGCCATGTTGAAGTCCAGCACCATCATGCACATTTTGCGAGTTGCATGGCAGAAAACAATATTGATAACGAAGAGACCATAGGAATCATCCTTGACGGTACCGGTTATGGGAATGATGGAAATATCTGGGGATTTGAAGTATTCAAAGGCAATTATCTCGGTTTTGAACGTATGTTCCATCTTGCCTATGTTATGCTTCCTGGCAATGAGATTGCAATACGCCAACCCTGGCGGACAGCATGCAGCTATCTTACAACCTTCCTCGGCGACAAAGGGAAAGAACATGCAAGAACGGTCTTCCCGGACAAGGATATTGATATTGTCGAGCAGCTAATATCAGGCAGCTTCAACTCACCTCTCTCCTGCGGCTGCGGCAGGCTCTTTGATGCAGTATCGGCTATACTCGGGATCTGTCAGGAAAATACCTACGAAGGGCAGGCTGCAATTGAACTAAGTGAAATTGCTTTAAAGGCAGCTAAAAATACATTGAAAGCATCATATGCATATACAATTATCGGCGGTACAATTTCCCCCAGGGAATTGCTGGAGGGTATAATAGATGATAAATCGGCAGGGATTCCAATAGAAGCAATCTCGGTAAAATTTCATAATACCCTGGTGAATATTATCTGTGATGCAGCCGGGAGGATATCTGTGCTGACAGGGCTAAAAAAAGTGGTTCTGAGTGGTGGAACGTGGCACAATGAGTACCTTTTCAGAACAACCATTAAGTCTTTACGAAGACAAGGTTTTCATGTATTCTTTCACAGACACGTTCCGACAAACGATGGCGGTATAGCACTCGGCCAGGCCATGATTGCTCACTGGATGTGGAAAAGCGGCACAATCACAGAAGATGTATAAGAAGCACGAAGCAAGAGGAAATTTTACGACTGACAGCAACAGCTAATGCGGAGGTTAACAACATGTGTCTTGGAGTACCGGGAAGAGTAATAGAAATCAACGTACAGGAGAACTGGGCTGTCATCGAGGCCTTTGGCGTTAAAAGCAAAATATATACGCCTCTTATCGAGGAAGAGATAGCTTTAGGCGATTACCTGATGGTTCATGCCGGGTATGCAATCGGAAAAATCGATACTGAGGAGGCTGGCCTGACATTAAAAATGCTGGAGGAGTTTGCACAAATTGATGCATAATCCAGGGGTTTTATATGAACATTGAACTCAGCAAAAAATTGCTGGATCAGCTTATAAAGCTGTCCGGCACCGTATCCGATAAACTTGGGCGCCGGGTTACATTGATGGAAGTTTGCGGCACCCATACTACTGCCATATCCAAAAGCGGCCTTCGTGGGTTGCTGTCTCCCTACATGGAACTTCTCAGCGGTCCAGGATGTCCGGTATGCGTGACAGACCAGACGGATATTGATAGAATGATCGCCTTTGCCAGGTTGCCTGGAGTTGTCATTGCAAGCTTCGGTGATATGATACGTGTTCCAGGCACATATACCTCGCTGGAGGTCGAACGTGCCAGGGGCGCCGGCATTGAGATATGCTATTCTCCCCATGAAGCTCTATCATACGCAGCGCAGCATATCGACAAAGAAAGTGTTTTTCTGGGCGTGGGTTTTGAAACAACTGCCCCTGCTGTTGCCTTAAGCGTAATGGAAGCAAAGGCGCTGGGTATAAAAAATTATTCTGTCCTGTCAGTGCATAAACTTGTTCCGCCTGCAATGAAGGCGCTCCTTGCCGATCCCGAACTCAACGTTGATGGTTTTATCCTGCCCGGGCATGTATCTGTGATAACAGGCAGAAAGACCTTTGATTTTATTGCATCCGAATATGGCATACCGGCGGTGATAACAGGATTCGAAACTGTTGACATCATGGAGGCCATAGCGCTGCTCCTAAAACAGATAGTCGATAAAAAGGCGCAAACAATAAACGGTTACACGCGGCTTGTCAGTGAAGAGGGCAATATCCGGGCTAAAAAAGCTATTGAAGAGATTTTTGAACCACAAGACGCACTTTGGCGGGGATTCGGCCTGATTCCCGAAAGCGGACTTGTATTTAAAAAAGCATATGCAGATTTTGATGCTGCTGCCCGGTTTTACGTAGAAGTTCCGAATGCCTTGCCGCCAGAAGGGTGTTCCTGCGGTGAGGTGTTAAAGGGCAAGATTAAGCCTGGTCAATGTCCTCTGTTTTCCATCGTATGTACTCCTTCAGACCCGATAGGACCTTGCATGGTTTCATCGGAAGGAGCCTGTGCGGCGTATTTTAACTACGGTGATGAGTAAAAGGAGAAAAATGACTTCTCAGAAAAATAACGACATTATCCTTCTTTCCCATGGTGACGGCGGGCTGCTTACACACCAGCTCCTGGAGAAATATTTTTTACCTTGCTTTAACAATTCACTTCTGGAAGGACTTGCTGATGCAGCTACATTCCCTGTCAGACAAGGGAAAATGGCAATCACAACAGATTCTTTTGTTGTTGACCCCATATTCTTTCCCGGTGGAGACATTGGAAAGCTTGCCGTATGCGGTACCGTAAACGATCTTGCCGTAAGCGGTGCAAAGCCGCTCTATCTGACGGCATCATTTATAATTGAAGAGGGGTTTGCCGTTGTCGATTTAGAACGGATCATTGCATCTATGTCGCAAGCCTGCCGTCAAGCAGATGTTATGATCGTTGCCGGAGATACAAAGGTTGTCGGACGGACTCAGGCAGATAAAATCTTTATTACCACTGCCGGTATAGGTTATATGCTTCCCGAAGCTGATCTGGGTTATAACCGTATAGAGCCGGGAGATGTGATAATCGTAAACGGGCCTATGGGGAATCACGGCCTTTCTGTTTTACTCGAACGTCAATCCTTCAGTTTTGACACAAAAATATTAAGTGATTGTGCACCTCTTAACATGTTTACGGAAGGGCTTATCAAAAAGTTTAAGGGCATTAAATTCATGAGGGATTTAACGCGGGGCGGACTTGCCACATGCGTAAAGGAGATAGCCTTGTCTGCAGGAGTGGACATGAAGCTTAACGAACCCGATATCCCCATTGATGATGAGGTAAAAGGGATTACTGAAACCCTTGGGCTCGACCCGCTTTATCTTGCTAATGAAGGTAAATTCCTGATTATAGCCGCAGAGAAAGAAGCCGACAGTATTCTGGATTATTTGAGAGAAGATTTTTGTGCCCGCCAATCGGGCATAATAGGCCATGTCGGGGCAGGGAAGGGCAATGTCTACCTGAAGACTGCCCTGGGTGGAACAAGAAGGCTTACTATGCTCACAGGTGCTCCTCTGCCGAGAATCTGTTAAGCTGCCAGTCTTTAAAACTGTATTATTCAATCAATTGATTCTTCGAAGCCCTGCTTCGGGGTGACCACATTCCCTCGCCCCTTGAGGGAGAGGGCAGAGTGAGGGGGGAATAATCATGTTCCCCATTCCTCTGATACCTCGCAGTTCTGCTGCAGGGAGGTCCATTACATCTGTCCTGTCTGATTTAAATGATGGGCTTTTTTGGACAGGATTATGATATAAAATTGCAGGAAACTCCATATATTGTTTAAGTAACCGGCCGTGTTCCCGAAAATATTATTAGATATTAAAAAATGTTTATGATTACTATAAAAATAAGCATAAAATGACGGAACATTCGGATATTCCAGAGGCAATTATTGGAGAAAATATTTCAAATGGCTCGTAAATTCATTCATAAGTTTGCAGAGTTAGGAATTTTCCCGAAATTACTATTTTCATTTCTGATGCTCCCTGACATTATGTTTCTTGACTTTAAGTTGCCTAAGATGAATGGAATTGAGGTATGCAAAAGGTTAAAATCTGATGAAAGAACAAGACATATCCCTATTATTATACTTTCGGCAAAGGCGCAATCCTTTGAAATTCAGCAGGGGTTAGATGCAGGGGCAGATAAATATCTTTGTAAACCTGTGAGTTTTCCCGACATTCTTAAAGAGATTCTGACTTTTGAAACAAATTAGCTGAAGTATGCCGGTATAATAGATTTTAAGGAGTTTGTATTTATGGTAGTGGATGATGTAAAAAAAGATAAGCTGCAACGCCGCACGCTTCAGGAATATATCTTCGACCTTGAAGATGCCAAGGAAAAGGCTGAAGAACTTTCGGCTGCCAATGAGAAGCTTAGGCAATCCCAGGATTTCCTCATGGCTGTTCTGGACAGTACAACCCATGGCATATGTCTTATTAAGAATCATATGATTATCTGGTGCAATAATGCTTTTACAGATATTCTGGGCTGGGAACAGGAAGATTTGATAGGCCGAAAAACTGATATTATATTTTATGGCGATGAAGAGCAGGCAAATATTGACAGTATAATTTACGATGAATCCCTTACAGACAGACTTTTGACATTTGAATATGAGTTTTTGCACAGAGATGGCTATCGCGTCCCCTGTGTGGCAAATGGACGTCCGCTTGATGACAATGATATTTCCAAGGGATATGTATTTTCAATTACCAATTTTACCGAATTAAAAAGTACTGAAATAGCATTAAAAGATGCATATAAAGAACTGGAAGAACGTACTTACGAGTTACTGAAGGCAAATATGGAATTAAACATAGAAATAAAGGAGCATAAAAAAACAGAAGACAAATTAAACCAATACCGGAACAATCTTGAAGAACTGGTAACAAAACGAACAACAGAGCTCAAACAAACCAATGAAAAACTTCAACAGGAAATATCCGAGCGCAGGCAGCAGGAGGAAACACTCAATAAGCTGGAAGAACTTGAATCATCTATTTTGGACGCAATCCCACATGCTGTTATAGGTTTGAAAGAACGCATCATCATATTTGCCAACAATTCAGTGGAAGAGGTTTTCGGCTGGAAGCCGGAAGAATTAATTGGTAAACGCACGAGGATACTCTACAGGACAGATACAGACTATGAACAGATAGGCGGTATATACAATATTCTGGAAAAACAGAAAGTCCACAGCATTGAGGTTTACTGTCGTCACAAAGACGGGAGAGACATTATATGCAAGTTGAGTGTTGCGAGAATTGGAACAAATCTGGCAGAAAAACAGATTGTCGTTATGTACGAGGATGTTACTGATAAAAAAAGGATTGAAAATTTCCTCAGGGAAAGCGAAGAAAAATACCGTAATATTTTTGAAAATACCATAGAAGGCATTCTCCAGGTAACCCCTGACGGGCATATATGGAACGCCAACCCAGCCCTTGTGCGTTTATATAAAGCCGATTCGCTGCATGAATTAATTAATGAAGTCAAAGACTTCGGTAAACTGTTTGTAGATTACTTACGTTGCGTAGAATTTAAACAATTGTTGATTGAACGTGGTATCGTCAAGGATTTTGAGGCACAGTTGTACTGTAAAAACAAAGATGTGATCTGGGTTTCTATTAATGCCCGTTCTGTTTTGGATGAAAGAGGAAATATTGATCTATATGAAGGTACTTTGCAGGATATTTCTGAACGCAAAAGACTTGAATCACAACTGCTTCAGTCTCAGAAGATGGAGGCTATAGGCACTTTAGCAGGTGGTGTTGCCCATGATATCAATAATATTCTGATGGGTATACAGGGGTACGCATCCCTCGCGCTTTTTAATCTTAATGAATCGCACCCTAACTATGAAAAACTTAAGAGCATTGAAGAGCTCGTAAAAAGTGGCGCCGATCTGACAAGACAACTTCTTGGTTTTGCAAGGGGCGGAAGATATGAGGTTAAACCTTCCAATCTAAATGAAATCATTGCAAAAACATCAGCCATGTTCGGCCGCACAAAAAAAGAGATTACGATTCACACGAAATATGAGGAGAAGCCCTATATAGTGGATGCCGACCAGGGACAGATTGAGCAGGTCCTTGTAAATCTTTATGTAAATGCCTGGCAGGCCATGCCCGGAGGGGGTGAATTGTATATAGAAACACAAAACTATTTTCTCGATGAAAACCATGCAAAGGCTTCTTATATAAAGTTTGGCGAATACCTTAGGATATCTGTAACCGATACGGGCATCGGCATGGACAATAAAACAAAAGAAAGGATTTTTGAGCCATTCTTTACAACGAAAGAGATGGGGCGCGGAACCGGTCTCGGACTTGCTTCAGTGTACGGTATTGTTAAGAATCATGGTGGATTTATTAACGTCTATAGCGAAAAAGGACATGGAAGCACATTCAGTATATACCTCCCTGCTTCAGAAAAGGCAGTACAAAAAGAAGAATTATTTGTTTCAAATATCATGAAAGGGACAGAAACAATACTTCTCGTTGATGACGAAGAAGCAATTATTGATGTTAATAAAAATTTTCTTGAGCTGCTCGGATACAATGTCATAATTGCAAGAAGCGGCAGGGAAGCCATTGAAACATATAAAAAAAGAACTGATGCTATTGATCTTGTTATTCTGGATATGATTATGCCTGATATGGGTGGTGCAGAAACCTTTGAATTTCTAAAAATGGTTAATCCCGATGTTAAGGCAATTCTTTCAACAGGCTACAGTATTAACGGTCAGGCAGCCGGCATTATTAATAATGGCTGCAAAGCCTTTATTCAAAAACCTTTCAGTATACAAGAACTGTCACAAAAAATCAGAAAGGTCATCGAAGAGTAGCATAATTTCTTTTGTAAAAAACATAATCCGGTAAAGTCTTTAGTTGACTCATGCTGGTTGCAGTTTTATAATATCAACCTGTATGAAGGATAACGACAGTATAGAAGATAGTATAAAGGCATATCTTAAAGAAGATATCGGGACAGGTGATATCACTACAAATTCCATTGTTTCCGAGAATCATACCTCAAGGGCACGTATTATAGCAAAAGAAGATGGCATAATTGCGGGAAACATGTTTGCTGCAGCGGTTTTTATGCTGCTGGACAATCAGATCAGGTACGAAGAAGTAAAATGGGACGGTGAACATGTGGAAAAGGGTGATATTATTGCCGTTGTTGAGGGAAAGACGCGTGCCATTCTTACCGGAGAGAGGGTTGCCTTAAACATTCTCCAAAGACTATCCGGCATAGCCACACT
The DNA here is from genome assembly GCA_026388275.1 of Pseudomonadota bacterium. Taxonomy (NCBI): domain Bacteria; kingdom Pseudomonadati; phylum Pseudomonadota; species Pseudomonadota bacterium. Next base: position 59,220 of record JAPLKB010000026.1, on the reverse strand, counting down.
TACAAGACAGTTTGCAGATGCCATAAAAGGTACGGGAACAAAGATACTTGATACGAGAAAAACCTCCCCGGGACATAGAATAGCGGAAAAATATGCAGTCAAAATGGGCGGGGGTACCAATCACAGGATGGATTTAAGCGAGATGGCCTTGATTAAGGAAAACCATATAGCTGCTGCCGGTTCTATTAAAGAAGCGGTGGAAAGGGTTCGTTCACATTCGAATGTTCCTGTTGAAGTGGAAGTAAAAAATATGACAGAGTTGAAAGAGGCGCTGGAGGAACGGGTTGACCGGATACTTCTTGACAACTGGGATGTTGAGTCAACACGTGATGCTGTTTTGTATGTTAACAAACGTATTCCCCTTGAATCATCTGGAAACATGACTCTTGAAAGGGTTGCAGAGTTTGCAAAAACAGGCGTTGATTTTATATCAATTGGTGCGTTGACGCATTCCTATAAGTCTCTTGATATAAGCTTACTCCATGAAGGAGTCTAAACTGTTTAAAGAGCTCATTTGGCCATTTGAACTGTTATGTTTTAACGGTTGTATATGAGGTAGTATTATGGGAAATGTCGATGTACTCGAAAGAATAAAAGCTGCAAAAGAAAAGCTTGGAAAAGATTTAGTAATACTTGCCCATTACTATCAGCACCATGATATTGTAAGCGTTGCCGATTTTATCGGTGATTCATTGCAATTAGCCCAGACTGCTTCAAAACAGAAAGATGCCCGCTATATAGTGTTTTGTGCTGTTTCTTTTATGGCAGAGTCGGCTAGGATTCTTTGCAATCCGGATCAGGAGGTGTTCCATCCCGAACCGGACGCAAAATGTCCATTAGCAGAAATGGCAAATATTGACGATGTAGAAAAAGCATGGGCTGCCATTCAAAAGACAGGCAACAAAATTGTCCCTGTCGTTTATGTCAATTCCAATGCTGATTTGAAGGCCTTTTGCGGGCGAAATGGAGGCCTTGCATGCACTTCTTCTAATGCAAAAAAAGTCATGGAGCATATTTTATCAGAAAACAGTATCCCCTTCTTCTTTCCTGATGAAAACCTCGGCAGGAATACGGCGCACGCCATGGGCATCAACGACAGTGAAGTATATCTCTGGGATCCTTATGCAAACTGCGGAGACATACAGGCAGAATCTTTGGAAAAAGCACGGATTTTTCTCTGGAGGGGGTTTTGCATCATCCATACGGTATTCTCAACATCCGATGTGGAGCGCGTGAAAAAAGAACATGGCGGAATAAAAGTTGTTGTTCATCCTGAATGCATACCGGAGGTTGTTGATATATCGGATTTTAACGGTTCAACAAGTTTTATCAAGGACGTTGTAGAACGCTCTGAAGCCGGTTCAAAATGGGCAATCGGTACGGAAATAAATTTTGTAAACAGTATAAAAGCTGCGAATCCGGATAAACTTGTTATACCGCTAAAAACATCGGGATGCAGAGAAATGGCGAAAGTTACACCTGAAAAACTCCTTTATGTCCTCGAAGGTCTTATTGAGGGGAAACCCCTCGATCGTGTTTCAGTTGATGAATCATACATTGAACTTGCCCGGACAGCCTTAAAAAGAATGCTGGAGATTGCCTGAAATGAACCGTGACAATATAAGTTACTGCGATGTTCTCATTATCGGCTCAGGTATAGCAGGTCTTTCTGCTGCTATTACTGCAGCCGAATCAGGGCTTGATGTAATTGTAGTTACAAAAGCGTCTGTTGAAGAATCGAATACATTTTATGCCCAGGGAGGTATTGTTTCTATGGGCAAGGATGATTCTCCTGAGTTCCTTATTAAAGACATTATGGAAGCCGGCGACGGAATCTCGAATCTTGATGCCGTGAAAATGATCGCCTGTGAAGGACCTGTGCTGGTACAAGAATTCCTGATCGATAAGATTGGTGTACCTTTTTCGCGTACTAAAAACACAGAATATGAATATGCCAGAGAAGCAAGTCATTCGAAACGCCGGATTCTCCACTGTATGGATTCCACAGGAAAAGCCATCGAGGAGAGCCTTGTAAAATATGCAATGAACACTAAAAACATCAGAATATTCGCCAGTTACACAGCTATAGACCTTATGACAATCCCGCACCATTCCACTAACCCTGTTGCTCTTTATCTCGAACCGCAGTGCATTGGGGCCTATGTACTGAATAATATGAGTGAAAATGTGGAAAGAATATTCTCTTCATATACGATATTGGCCACAGGAGGGCCTGGAGGGATATATCTCCATACCACCAACCCGCCCGGCGCAACAGGAGATGGATTTGCCATGGCGCACAGGACCGGCGCCAGAATGATCAATATGGAATACATACAGTTTCATCCCACAAGCCTTTTTCATAAGGATGCAGATGGTTTTCTCATTTCCGAAGCTGTAAGGGGTGAAGGTGCAAGATTGAAAACAAGAGACGGTGAAACCTTCATGGAGAATTATTCCCCGCTGGGCGATCTTGCACCAAGGGACGAGGTATCAAGGGCAATATACGAAGAAATGATAAAGAGGGGAGATGCCTATGTGTATCTCGATATTGCCTCTTATGCAAAGATTGACATAAAGAAGAGGTTCCCGGCTATTTATGAAAGATGCCTTTCGCTGGATATAGATATGCTTAAAGGACCTGTGCCCGTAGTTCCGGCAGCCCATTACGGCTGCGGCGGCATTCTGGTAAATAATGATGGAAAAACATCCTTAAAAAAACTTTACGCTGCAGGAGAAGTGACTGCAACAGGCATACATGGAGCAAACAGACTTGCCTCTACATCGCTGCTTGAAGGATTGGTCTGGGGAATAAGATCTGCCCGGCATATAACAAATAACTTTGACAATGCAAAACCTTACAAGGAATCGGAAATCCCGCCCTGGCGTTTTCCTGCGATAGAGGAAGAGGCTGACCCGGCGCTCATACAGCAGGATTGGCTGAGTATAAGGTCGACCATGTGGAATTATGTTGGTATCATACGTACTGTAAAAAGATTGGAAAGGGCTATAGAAGACCTTGGATACTTAAAAAACAGGATTGACGACTTCTACCGCAGGGCCCATCTTGAACCTATGGTAATAAACCTGAGGAACGGCATCAGGACCGCACTTATCGTAGCCGAAGCTGCCTTTACAAACCGCAGCAGCAGAGGCGCCCATTTTATAAAGTAGATATCACAGACTAATGTTTCGCAGTTCCTTGTGATATTTTCTGCTTATGATATCAAATTGTCCTTAATATTACGATGTCTGTCACAGGTGAATTATAACTGCAATCATGTAATCACCATGATTTAGAAATATTTGCCAATATCCTACACGATTTGTATTAAATATCCTACAGACAAAAAGCTAATATTGTTATACAAGATTATTCATATGGAATGATAGGATGTATATAAGTGTGGAGCGAAGTATTAAAATGCATCCCATTCATTCAGCCAGGATGTTGAGTAATAGGGAGGAAAGGCATATGATGAAAACCGGGTTTATTGTTATCAGGGTATTGGTTTTATTCTTGTTTGTTAGTTTTGTCCTGCCCGGATTTGTTTTGGCTGCAACAAATATACAGCTTGATACAGGATCTTTATCCCCCCTTCTTTCCACAGTTGAAAATCCCAATAACTACATAGTTAGCCCCGGGACCGGGCTTGATGGTGTAGCCAGACTATATGTGAGTTTTAATGGAAATCGCTATGGCGGTTCGGGAGTGCTTCTTGCAGGAGGGCAATATCTCCTTACTGCGGCACATATGGTGGATAACGGTACCAGCTTTGCCACTTCTTTTACCGCCGAATTCAAAGGCGGAACTGTAACCAGGACTGCTTCTCAATATTATTTACCGACAGGATGGACAACTACACGCAAATTTGATAATGGATATGATATTGCCATTGTCAAACTTACAGATTCTGTACCTGCAGCAAGTGTTACAGGCTATAACATATATAGCGGTAATGCCTTACACGAAAATATAAATCTGGCGGGCTACGGCATAGGTGGTACCGGTGCGCTTGGTACCAATTTTAACTCATACCCTTTTGGGCAATTAAGGACCGGACAGAATACTTATGAGGCTTATTGGAATATTATGGGCAGCTATGGACTTGTACCTGGATCCACATATGGATCAATATTTGCCTATGATTTCGACGATGGCAGCGATTATTATAACACTATTCAAAAAGGATTTGGCATTACAAGTACCACGGGCCTGAACATAAACGAGGTGCTTGCTACACCTGGAGATTCCGGAGGGCCAAGTTTTTTCAACGGCCAAATCGCCGGTATCCACTCTTTTTATGCCAGCTACGGTAAACCTTATGATCTTGACAGTAATCTGAATGCCACCTTCGGTGAGTTGGGAGGAGATACTAATGTTGCCTACTTTGCCAGTTGGATTAACCAGATCACTGCGACCCCTGTTCCGACCCCTGTTCCTGTTCCCGGTGCGATATGGCTTCTTACACCTGCGCTTGCCGGTATTTTTGGTGTGAAAAGAAGGATTGCAAAAGCAAAAGACATAGCGACCAGAGCTTAACATAAATCGAAAATATTCAAGACAAGGCTCTGTAATAGCAATTCATTAAGCGAATGCAGAACACCTTGCCTTTCTTTTAATCAGACCATAAAGTTCCGATAGGAAACTACTCTTGATTTATCACTGTTTTTGATGTATAATACAAATTCATTTCAAACCCGATCCGCTGTATCATCAGCACATTTAGAGGGAGTATGGAACAGAGCAGGATAAGAAATATTGCAATTATTGCACACGTTGACCACGGCAAGACTACACTTGTCGACCAACTATTCAGACAGAGCGGGCTTTTCCGGGACAACCAGGTAGTGGAAGAACGGCTTATGGACTCGATGGACCTTGAGCGAGAGAGGGGTATTACCATTGCTTCTAAAAACGGTTCTTTCCTCTATAAGGGACACCTTATCAATATTATAGATACCCCGGGTCATGCCGATTTCGGAGGTCAGGTAGAACGTGTACTGAAAATGGCGGACGGCGTTCTTCTGCTCGTAGATGCAGCCGAAGGACCTATGCCTCAGACCTATTTTGTGCTGAAAAAGGCACTTGCTTTAGATCTGCCCGTGATTGTGGTGGTGAATAAAGTTGACAAACCGGCAGCGCGTTGCGACTGGGTAGTGGACGAAGTCTTCGATTTGTTCGTAAAACTTGAAGCGCCGGACAATATCCTTGATTTCCCCGTCATTTTTACTTCAGCAAAAGATGGATTTGCTACACTCGACCATAATACAAAAAGCAAGACCATGATCCCGCTCTTTGACATGATCATCGACGCTATTCCGGCGCCTGTAGGTGACCCGGACGGTCCTCTTCAGATGCTTGTCAGCTCACTCAGCTACTCAACGTTCCTGGGAAGGCTTGCCATAGGTAAGATCACCTCAGGAACACTCCGCATCGACAAAGAGGTAGCAGTGGCGTCACCGTATGCATCCCCTTCTCCTGCCAGAATAAGAAAGATCTACTGTTTTAAAGGAACGCAGATGGTTGAGACAGAAGAAGCAGGCGTAGGTGAAATAGCGGCTGTAGCAGGCATGGAATCCATTGCTATCGGCGAAACCCTTACTGATCCGCTAAACCCTGTGCCTCTCGTTGGCATTGTGGTGGACCCGCCGACGGTATCAATGAGTTTTGTACCAAACGACTCACCGTTCTACGGAAAAGAAGGCAGATTTGTCACTTCCAGGCACTTAAGAGACAGGCTTTTTAAAGAAACCCTCTCCGATGTTGCCCTTGTTGTGGAAGAACTTGAAGATATACAGGGCTATAAGGTCTCAGGCAGGGGAGAACTTCATCTTTCCATCCTTATTGAAAAAATGAGGAGAGAAGGATACGAATTCCAGGTCACGAGGCCCCAGGTTATATTCAAAGAGCAAGACGGGAAGTTATTGGAGCCTTACGAAGAGTTAATGGTTGATGTGGATGAGAACTACATGGGCAGGGTAATCGAAAACCTTGGCGGCAGAAAGGGGATTATGCTTAGCATGCATCAGGAAAACGGAATGGCCAGACTAAGGTACAAAATACCCACCAGAGGGCTATTAGGGTTTCGTTCGGAATTCCTCACTGAAACGCGTGGTATGGGTGTGATGAACTATATCTTCCTCGGATTTGATGTCTATGCCGGAGAGATCAAAAATAGAACGAGAGGCGTACTCATTGCCATGGAACAATGCACAACTGTGGCATACGCACTTTTTAATCTGCAGGAAAGAGGGAGGCTCTTTCTTGGTCCGGGTGAAAAAGTCTATGCAGGCCAGATTATAGGAGAACATTCCAGAGAGGCAGACATTATAGTCAATCCTGCTAAAGGCAAGAAGCTTACCAATATGAGAGCTGCCGGCTCTGATGATGCCGTGGTGTTGACGCCTTATACAAATATGAGTCTTGAAGAGTGCATATCTTATATCAATGATGACGAACTTGTTGAGATAACGCCTGAATCAATAAGACTCCGCAAAATGATTCTTGACGGCCTTGAACGAAAAAGGGCCAAAACTGCAGCAGCCTGCTGACAGAATAATTAGGTTTAAATATTATCAGGGAGCTACAGCGGTTAGAAAAAAACGATGGGCCATCATGCCCAGATCCTGGTTGCGATCAGAACCTGTAGTGATAGTTCCGTTGCTTTTTATTGAAATAAAACCGGCTTGTTTCAGAAGATCGGTTATTTGACCATATGTATAAAGGCGCTCGGCATAGAACTGGTCGGCAATAACTCCTTTGCCCGCGTGTATGACAACTTCCCGGCATATCAGTCGGGTATTGTCTGAAGAAAGCGACCTCTCGCGGCAGACAAAATAATTCCGGTCTATCCATTCCCACGAACGCTGTGCATAGTTTGCCCTGAGCCACTCTCCGTCGGAAATATCCAAAAATAATTTTCCGTTTACACATAAAACGTCTTTTACAGACTCTAAAACTTTTAAATCATCTTCTTTACGTTCAAAATACCCATATGAGTTTCCTATGATAGAAACGCAGTCAAAAGATTTTTCAGGAAAACGTAACTTCCTGGTATCTCCTTTATGAAAAGCAATTGAAAATCCGGCTGAAGCAGCCCGTTTCCTGGCCAGTCGGATAAGGTACTGCGAAAGGTCAAGACCCGTTATATGAATGTATCCCCGCCTGGCAAGCTCAATACAGTGTCTTCCCTGGCCGCAGCACAGGTCCAAAAAACGGTTGTCAGGTTTAATGCCCGTCGCCTTAATTAAAATATTTACCTCAAGTTCCGTATTTTCCTTGTTTTCAACCACGTCACCGTCTGTCTTAAGATAAAGCGAATTAAATATCTTTTTCCACCAATCTGCAGGCAGATGCTTTTCAAGGTCTAATATTGGCCCACGGGTCCTGAGGTTCAAATTCTTATGAACAGTTTTCTTTGACAAACTAAGATGCCTCCGTCAATCAATAACCTCAAACCATAAAGGCTTTTTGTTATCGGGGTCCCGGTTATAATTTACGGTTATTTCCTCGCCTTCTTCAATATCCTTTAATGAAATAAATTCAATGGACATTTGGGGAAGATTGTTGATATACAAGGCATTGGGGTTATATGAATGATTATACAAAGAACCGAGACCTAAAGCGATTGCGGCATCTTCCATATCTTTGCCCCAACTGAAACAATAATTATATAAAACTGTTTTTTCAATGTACTCCCACTCCGCCGCTGGAATTACAATTATCGGACATTTCTCGATAATTTCTCCTTTGGCAAAATTTCTTCCAGCAAATATCCCCCGGCCTTTATTGCTTTTACCTGCATAAATCATTTCTCGGCTACCCAACCTTTGTCAGACCTTTTTATTGTTCGATGCTTTCACAATCATATAGCAATTAATAATCTCCTGGCATTTCCGGCTCCCGCACTGACACTTAAAAGACCATCTGTCATCCCAAAAAAAACATTCAGGGTCCTTTTCGAACTCTTCTAAAGTAATGGTATTATAGCTTATAGTTAATTCCTCGCCATCCTGGACCTTACAGGTAGTTACCACAGTAAGATCGTCTGTTATTATGCAGTTCGGCTCGCAGGAGTGATTGATATATCTCGCCGGGCCATAACAAATCAGCCACTTGTCTTTCCCTGTGAGCAAGACGTGGCAAATTTCATTTTCAGGCACATCTTTATACTCAACAACATCCCCCTCAAAGCGCGCCACTATAGTGCCTGGATCGAGATTATCTGCAGCTGTAAGACACTGCCCTAAGGAGTTTTTTGAGACCTTTGCAGGGTACAATTTTAATCCCTTTTTTTATCCTTAAAGATAACGGGCAATTTCCTTCTCCAAGGTTTCTTTTAAGTCAGGCGCTTTTTTAATAAGACTTAAAAATAAATCCCTTTGAAGTGCCAGTAATACAGAAGGCACAGTTGTTCGAACAGTTGCCGACCGGGGAATATTTTTGAGCAGGGCTATCTCTCCGAAATAATCGCCGTCCTCCAGGACATTAACCACCTGTTCCCTGTCTTCGGTAAGACTTTTTAGGACATGTACCCTGCCGCGGACAATTATATAAAATTTATCCCCATGATCTCCTTCCTGTACGACTACCCGATCCTTTGGATAATGTTCGGTAACAAAAAGGCCAGCGATCTCCTTTAGCAGTTCTTCACCAAGGTCTTTAAGAATTGGCAAAAGCCTTAACCTGTCTATCGTTACTTCGGCGATTTCACCATCACCGCTAAGAATAAAACCGCTTTGTTTTTGCCATAATCCACTATAGACACCTTTTTTTCGGAGCAATTCCTCGTGACTGCCTTGCTCCACTATCCGACCCCGATCAAGTACAAATATCCGGTTTGCATTGATGACCGATGAAAGGCGGTGGGTAACGGACAGGACAGTTCTCTCTCTGCCGACTTGACCAAGAGTGTTATTAATTGCGGCTTCAGAAGCCGGATCGAGAGCTGAAGTTGCTTCATCGAGAATCAGAATTTCGGGATTCCTTACAAGTGCCCGGGCAATTGCGACTCTCTGTCTCTGCCCGCCGGATAGCCTTCCTCCACGCTCACCTGCTTCTGTATCGTAGCCGCCAGGCATACTCATAATATAGTCATGAATTTCTGCTGCTTTTGCTGCCTCTTCAATGTCATGATCACTTGCCTCCTGCCTGCCCATTCTGATATTTTCCCGAATGGACATGTTAAAAAGAAAATTTTCCTGGAGGACTATGCCAATTTGGGAACGCAGGGAATCCTGGCTTACATCGCGCAGGTCAGTGCCGTCAAATGTGACTGACCCGCTATTAGGGTCATAGAACCTCATTACCAGATTAATTATTGTACTTTTACCGGAGCCGCTCGAACCAACAAAGGCAGCAGACCAACCTTTCGGAATGGTAATGCTCACATCCTTGAGGTTTAATTGTTCGCTTGTATAGCCGAAGGTAATGTTTTTCAGGGCGATTTCGCTGGAAAGGCGAGGGAGTTCGGAAGCCTCCGGCTTGTCGTCCACTCTTGGCTGCTCACTCAATATTTCCTCAATTCGTTGCAACCCTACGGAAGCTTGCATAATCTGAGGTATTACCCAGGTGATGCCATAAACAGACTGGCTCAGGCTAACGAAAATGGCGTGAAATGCTACCAGTGCCCCTATTGAAAGGTGTCCGTTGAATGCAAGGACAGCCCCGACACATATAACCATTAAATTGAAAATAAGTATGCCTATGTTGGGTGTTCTCTCCATCATATAGTTTAAAAAATTTGCATGAACGGATATCTTCATGTAATTGGCTATCTGATCAGTAAATCTTTTAGTAACAGATTTTTGCAACCCGAATGATTTTATTACTATTTGGGCGCTTACATTTTCCTGCACGGTGTTTGAAACCTTGGCCTGCTCTTCTTTGAAAACATAATTGGCTTTGTAAGTACTGCTCCCCAGCAGTTTTGGTCCTAAAAGGCATATCGGCAGACCTATAATTGAAAGCAAAGCAAGCTTCCATTGCAGGATAAACAAGAGAATCCCGCTGAAAATCAGCCCAAGAAAAGATAAAATACCTGCAGGTAACGCAAGGACAATGGCGTTTTCTACTGCGGCAAGATCAGTGGTAAAACGTGCTATAATTTCGCCAACACGCGTGCGCGAATAAAATTCTACTGAAAGCTGTTGAAGGTGACTAAAAGTCCTGACGCGTAATTCTTTCAGTACTTTCGAACCAAGCTGCGCATAGAGATAGTCCCTGCCTACAGCAATGATCGAAGCTACGATTCCTCCCGCTGCGAGCAATGCCAGGATAACTATCAGAAACTTCCGGTTTTTAGGCTCTATCGCATCGTCTATAAGGAATTTGAAACTAAGAGGCAAGATGGTGTCATAGGTCAGACCTGCAACCATACCCAGCATCAGTAAAAATACCTGAAGCTTGTAAGGACGCAAATATAACAGCATATGACTAAAAAAATCCTTCAATAAAAACACTCTCTATCTAAGATTGACAGAATTCTAAACTGTTGCTTTAATTTATTGCAATTTTTTTAAAACCCTTTAGAATCCCTATTTGAAACAAAAATTTAATAAGGTATGAACAAACATTCTTTCATCTTTTTGCATCAGGAAGCCGGTTCATACAGTTCCAGGTCGGTGAGATTTTACTATATTTTAGAGTAAATTTTAATCCATTGACACCCCATCTATTAAGTTCTATATCATATTTTCTGAGGGAATAACATTAATACTTATGCATTGAAATCAGGCATCTTCATCGCGCTTTACGATTTTTTAATAAGGAAGAACTTTGTACTTCAGATCAATAAAAAGTTTTTTGAAAAGATTTTTTTGTTTTTCTGTGTTTAAATTATAGAAATATTTTGACAATAATAACTTCCTATAGTATTTTGACTATACCGTCCAGCCGGTATAGTCAAAATATAAAAGGAGTGTGGTTTATGAGTCCACGACACAGTTCATATGATACTATTGTGGATGCTGCAGAGGCTGTTGTTATGGAAGAAGGTGCGGCGCATATGACACTGGATGCGGTTGCTGACAGGGCAGGCGTCAGCAAAGGGGGACTCCTGCATCACTTTCCAACAAAAATAGCGCTCCTTAAGGCGATGATCAGCCGACTTATCAAATCCCGGGAAGAATTCAGGAAAAAAATTTGGAATGAACTTCCAGACAGCAAGTCCCGGGGACTCAAGGCTCGTGTACTGTCATCCTTGCTTCGTGACGAGAAATCCCAACGTGTGGGTTCTTCTCTTCTTGCGGCACTTGCGTACAACCCCAAACTTGCTGAGCCTGTGCGCGAAGCTATTAAAGGTGGCTATGATGAAATCGTATCCGCAGGTGTCAAATTTGAAAGGGCCTCTGTGCTGGCCCTTGCATCGGATGGTCTCCTATTACAGGAAATCCTGTCTGTATCGCCGTTTACCGAAGAACAACGCAGCAGAATCGTAGAAGAATTGTTGAGGCTCGCTGACGTTGTGACGAGTGAGACATAAAGAGTGATTATTTAAATTTAATCAATAAAGAGGTGTATATGCAAGCAATTAGCAGAACCAGACTGATTGTAGTCATGGGAATTATCGTCCTCTGCCTGATGCTGACCTGTTGTGGAAAATCAAAGGGATCGCCTCAGGGCGGTATCCCCGAAGTTGCTGTAGTAGTAATGAAAACAGAGAGCTTTCCGATCATAACGGAAAATCCTGCACGAACCTCTGCTTTTCTTGTTGCAGAAGTAAGGCCCCAGGTGAGCGGCATCATTCAGAAGCGCCTGTTTACTGAAGGGAGCGATGTAAAGGCCGGTGAAATACTCTACCAGATCGATCCTGCCACCTATGAGGCAGCTTACGCCGGCGCCAAGGCAGCCCTTGCCAGGGCTGAAGCCAATGTCATATCCATCAGGAACAGGGCACAGCGTTATAAGGAACTGGTTACTATAAACGCAGTCAGCCAACAGGAATATGACGATGTGGTTGCTGCTCTAAAACAGGCGGAGGCTGAGATTGAGGCAAACAAAGCAACAACAGAGGCTGCAAGGATAAACCTCGCATATACCAGTGTTAAATCGCCAATATCCGGGCGTATAGGTAAATCCAATGTGACAGTGGGTGCCCTTGTGACTGCAAGCCAGCCTTCTGCACTTGCCGTTGTTCAACAGCTTGATCCGATCTATGTTGACGCGACAAAATCAAGCGTTAACCTGCTGCAACTCAAAGGTCACATAGCTGCCGGCAATATAAAAGGCATTGGTCCAGGACAGGCACAAGCGAAGTTGCTGCTTGAAGACGGCAAACCCTATCCGTTAGAAGGGACCCTGAAGTTTTCCGATGTCACCGTTGAACCAAGCACCGGATCATATATCCTCCGGACGGTCTTTCCGAACCCGAAACATATCCTTCTTCCTGGAATGTATGTGCGCGCCCTCATCCAGGAAGGTGTCGTTGACCGTGCTATTCTTGTCCCGCAGCAAGGGGTCTCACGCGACCCAAAAGGGAATCCCGTCGTGTTGATTGTTGACGCTGAAGGTAAGGTTCAGCAGCGAATGGTAACTGTTGCTCGTGCTATCGGCGACAAATGGAACGTACCCTCGGGCCTTGTACCTGGTGATCGCGTTATCGTCGAGGGTATTCAAAAAGTGCGCCCCGGCGTCTCTGTGAAGGTTGTCCCCTTTGATAACAGCAAGAAGGATAGCCCGGAGGCCGGGAAGACGATCAAGCCTGCTGCAAAAGCGAATTAAGGGGAGGTAACCAATGTTATCGAAATTCTTTCTGGACCGCCCTGTCTTCGCCTGGGTTATCGCCATAATCATAATGCTTGTAGGTGCACTTGCTATCTACAACCTGCCAATATCACAGTACCCTCCCATCGCACCTCCATCGATATACATTACGACATCCTACCCTGGAGCCTCGGCGGCAACTGTTGAAAACAGCGTGACCCAGATTATCGAGCAGAAGATGACAGGTCTCGACAAAATGCTCTATCTATCTTCTACCAGCGATTCGGCTGGGACCTCCCGTGTTGAATTGACATTTGCCCCTGGGACTGATCCGGACCTTGCCTGGTCCAAAGTGCAGAACAAGCTACAACTCGCCATGGCAAGTTTGCCCGAGGTGGTCCAGCGCCGGGGTGTCACTGTGGGCAAAGCCACCAGAAATTGGCTGATGATTGTGAACCTTATTTCAGAAGACAACAGCATGGACGGTAACGACTTAAGAGACTATGCCCAATCCAACCTGGAAAAGGTGCTGGCTCGCGTGCCGGGCGTGGGTGAGGTGGAAAACTTCGGATCCCAATATGCCATGCGTGTATGGCTCAATCCCGATAGACTGGTAGATTACCATCTGACCGTGGAGGATGTTGTTATGGCTCTAAAGGCCTATAACGTTGAGGTATCCGCCGGTCAGCTTGGCGGGTTGCCGGCAGTGGCAGGCCAGCGACTTAACGCTTCAATCATTGTCCAGAGCATGCTTAAAACCCCGGAAGAATTTGCCGCTATTCCCATCCGCATCAATCCGGACGGCTCCATCGTACGGATCAAGGATGTAGGAAGAACGGAGCTGGGGACCGACTCCTACGACATCGAGTCCTTTTACAACGACAAACCCTCAGCAGGCATGGGCATCAGGATGGCTTCAGGGGCGAATGCCCTGGATACGGCCGATGCGGTCAAAGCAAAAATGGCAGAGATGAGCCGGTTTTTCCCTCATGGGATGAAGATTACTTATCCCTATGATACTACCCCCTTTGTTAAGGTAGCCATAGAAGAGGTTGTCAAAACCCTCCTTGAGGCAATCCTGCTGGTTTTTCTGATTATGTGGCTTTTCATGGGAAACATCCGGGCGACTCTGATCCCGACCATCGCGGTGCCGGTGGTACTCCTCGGCACCTTTGCGACGCTTTCATTTTTCGGTTTTTCCATCAATATGCTGACCATGTTCGCAATGGTGCTCTCCATCGGCCTTCTGGTAGACGATGCCATCGTTGTGGTGGAGAATGTGGAGCGTATTATGAGTGAGGAAGGGCTTTCGCCCAGAGAAGCTACAGCTAAGTCTATGGAACAGATAACAAGCGCACTTATCGGCATCGGGCTTGTGCTCTCGGCTGTCTTCGGCCCAATGGCTTTCTTTGGTGGATCTACCGGGGTCATCTATCGTCAGTTTTCTATCACCATCATTGCTTCCATGCTCCTGTCTGTGCTTGTAGCCTTAATCCTGACACCGGTCCTCTGTGCCACCCTGCTCAAACCAGTAAAAGCAGGAAATGAGCAGGCGGAAAATGCAATTCGTTTCCTGCGTCCTTTTTTTGTGTGGTTTGACCGCATATTTTTCCGGATCAGAGAACGGTACGTGAAAATAGTCGGCAATTCTTTTTCAAAGAAAACGCGCTATGCGGTAATTTATGTCGTGATTGTGGCGGTTGTTGGGATTCTTCTCCTTCGCACACCTACATCCTATGTTCCTGATGAAGACCAGGGGATAATGCTTACTCAGATAATGTTGCCCACAGGCTCCACGATTGAACAGACACAGAAGATTGTAAACCAGGTACAAAACCATTTCCAGGAGAATGAAAAGGAGGCGGTGGAATCCTGTATGACGATTTCCGGTATTGGCTTTTCGGGAAGGGCACAGACCAATGGCCTGGTATTTGTCAAACTAAAGGATTGGAAGCTCCGCAACCGGTCAAGCTTGAGGGTGAAGGCTGTTGCCGAGCGGGCCATGAAGGCCTTTTCCGGTATACGCAACGCAATGGTATTCGCTTTCCCGCCGCCATCGGTGATCGAATTGGGTATGGCAACCGGATTTGACTTTCAGTTGCTGGACCGGGGTGGGCTCGGTCACCAGAAGCTCATGGAAGCCCGCAACCAGCTCCTCTTTATGGCTTCAAAAGATACACGTCTGACTAAGGTCCGGCCCAATGGCATGGAGGATATACCCGAATACAGGGTTGACGTGGACTGGGAAAAAGCCGGTGCTCTCGGGGTTCCTATCAGCTCAATTCACGCTACCATATCGCAGGCCTTCGGAAGCGCCTATGTAAACGACTTCATTCAGGCTGACCGGGTCAAGCGTGTTTTCCTTCAGGCGGACGCCCCTTACCGTATGCTGCCCAAAGACATAGAGAAGCTTTATGTACGCAATACCATGGGCAAGATGGTTCCCTTTGCTTCCCTTGCTTCCAGTCGCTGGACCACAGGTTCTCCCAGGCTCGAGCGTTTCAATGGTTTTCCTTCCATGAACATTCAGGGAGAACCTGCACAAGGAAGAAGCTCCGGTGAGTCAATGAAGGCAATGGAAGAGATCGCTGCAAAACTGCCCCAGGGGATCGGTTTTGAATGGACCGGCCTTTCTTACCAGGAAAAGATGTCAAGTGCCCAGGCGCCCATGTTGTATGCCTTTTCGATCATCGTAATCTTCCTGTGCGTGGCCGCTCTCTATGAGAGCTGGCCGATCCCGCTTGCCAATTTATTCATGCTGCCGCTCGGTGTTTTCGGCGCAACACTTTTTACCTGGGGACGGGGATTGCATAATGACGTCTATTTCCAGATAGGATTTCTTACTACTCTTGGTCTTACAACAAAGAATGCGATACTTATTATCCAGTTTGCAAAGGAGAGGATAGCACGAGGAGAAGGGCTGGTTGAAGCAACCCTTGGAGCTGTGAGGGTGAGATTCCGACCGGTCATTATGACCTCGCTGGCTTTCTTTTTCGGTGTTTTGCCTCTGGCCATCTCGACTGGTGCAGGAGCTGGTGCTATGAAGGCCATCGGTACTGCTGTAACCGGCGGAATGCTTTCTGCAACATTTATCGACCTTTTTTATATACCGCTGCTTTTTGTCGTCGTATCCCGTCTGTTCAAGGAGAAGCAACCAGCCCCGATACCTGAACAACACGACGCAGCCCCCATTACTCCTTCGGAGGGACATTAATATGATACGAAATGCATTATCTGTCATTATTGCAATCATATGTCTGGCCGGGTGTACAACCATGGCGCCGGACTATAAACGTCCTGCATCACCCGTCCCTGCCGAGTGGCCGAAAGGGCCTGCCTACAAGGAGACTATTGCCGGGGAAACCGGCCCGGTTGCTGTTGATATAGGATGGCGCGAGTTCTATGTTGATGAAAAATTACGGAATGTTATCGACCTTGCACTTAACAACAACAGAGATTTAAGGGTAGCAACATTAAATATCGAAAAGGCGAGGGCGCTTTACCGGATTCAGCGCGCCGAATTGTTTCCTGCAATAAATGCCTCCGGCAGTTGGACCGAACAGAGAATACCGGCTGACATCTCCACTGATTCAGGCGAAGCCATGAGTTTCAAACAATACAGTGTTAATGTGGGTGTAAGTTCATGGGAGCTGGACTTTTTCGGTCGTATTCGCAGCCTTAAAGATAAGGCTCTGGAGCAATATCTTGCTACCGAGCAGGCCCGCTGTAGTGCTCAGATTGCACTTGTGGCTGAGGTTGCTAACGTTTATCTGACACTTGCAGCCGACCGTGAGAACCTGAAGCTTGTTCAATCGACCCTGGAGACACAACAGGCCACTTACAACCTGATCCTGCGTCGCTATGAAGTTGGCGCATCCTCTGAATTGGATCTGCGTCAGGCACAAACCCGGTTGGATGCGGCACGCGTGGATATTGCCCGATATGTCCGCCAGGTGGCTCTGGATGAAAATGCATTGAACCTTCTCGTCGGTTCACCAGTCCCTGCTGAACTATTATCCGGGGAGCTGAATGCGGTTATGGCGCCAAAGGATATTTTACCCGGTCTGTCTTCCGATGTGCTTTTGCGCCGACCCGATATTCTTCAGGCAGAGCATGGGCTTAAGGCCGCTAATGCCAACATAGGAGCGGCTCGGGCAGCCCTCTTTCCCCGTATTACCCTGACCACCAGCATTGGAACTACGAGTAATGATCTTTCCAGATTGTTCATGGCAGGTTCCAATACCTGGACCTTCGTGCCGCAAGTTACTATGCCGATATTTGATGCCCGTTTATGGTCTGCGTTAGATGCAATTAAAGTTGAAAGAGAGATTGTTATTGCTCAATATGAGAAGGTTATTCAGGCAGCCTTCAGGGAAGTTGCCGATGCCCTTGCCCAGCGCGGAACCGTCGGGGATCAGATGGCGGCACAGGAATCACTTGTCCGGGCATCATCCGATGCCTACCGTCTTTCCAATGCCCGTTATACAAAGGGAATTGACAGTTACCTGCCGGCTCTGGATGCACAGCGTTCGATGTACAGTGCACAACAGGGACTCATAGCCATACGCCTGGCGAGACTTACAAATCTGGTGACGCTTTACAAGGTGCTGGGCGGGGGTGCGGGTGAAGCAAACCCCCGTTAAGTGTCAATCATGGTTGTGTTTCAATGATGGGAACATCCTTCGCTGTTCAAATCTTTTGTGATCCTGGGGAGGGGAGGATGAAGCTTTAATGATCGAAACGCTGAAGGATGCTCCCATCATTGATGTGTGCCTTGTATTTATTTTGTAGATTTCTTTTGTTTTATCATTCCATCCAGAACCTCTACAGCCCTTTGAGCGAAAGACAGATCATTTATGTGAGCATCAACCTCTTCGACCGGTATTTCAGGATTTAAAAGATTTTTAAGCATTTTTGTAAATACCCTGTCTGTTTCAAGATCAAAAAGCGGCATGCCTGCCTTATCTCCCTCAGACCAGCCTCTTGTTGGTATAAGGACATAGGTTGTTTTTGGTGCTTTGTTAAGCTTCGCTGCAATTATTGAGGCAAGTTTTTGCATTTCGGAACCGTCAAGACGCACGCAAATTCTTGTATCATGACCGTATATATTTCTTCCTGCCCAACTTTCCGGCATAGGATAGGAGGGACCAAAGGCGGCATTATCAAGGCCTCCGGGTGCAAATACTACAGGGATTCCCATTCTTCCGGCGGTTTCAAGGCGGCTTGGGCCTATCCCACTGCAGTAGCCTCCTATCATTTCATCTGCAATTTCATGGGGCGTGTAGTCCAAAACTCCTTTTATACGTCCTTCGGGTAAGACTTCTTCCATTGCCATTCCGCCGCAGCCGTTTGTATGAAAGCCTACCATTTCATACCCTTTTTCCAGCAATAAGTCCTCAGTCAGAGTAGCGCATTCAGAGGTTGGTCCGTACGCTGTCACTGCTACAAGAGGTCTGGATTGTTCAAAGTTCCATGGTTTTTCCATCATTCCGCATATAGCATGAGATGCCTGAGCAAGAATAAGGCGTATAAAATCATTGAATCCGAGAAGGTCTGCAACAGTATGAAACATTACAATGTCTTTAGTGCCCACATATTCCCTCACATCCCTTGATGCCATCGTAGAGGCTATTAGCTTTGGAAAACCGAACGGGAGAGACCGCATGATAAATGATACAACCGAAGTGCCGGTTCCGCCTCCAAGCCCGAAAATACCGTCCAGTTTCCCTTCCTGCATCAGACGGTTTGTTATTATACGTCCGCCATCTTGTATTGCTTCAATAGCACGGGGTCGATCATGCATCCTGATTAATTCTTCAAGCTCATATCCAGCTGCCCTTGCAAGCTCTTCCTTTGAAATATCCGGCTTAATCTGCGGATCACCTATAACCCCTATGTCCATGATAATAGGGTGAACGCCGAGACCAAGAACACAATCCCTTACGTATCCCGTTTCCCTGCCTTTTGTATCAAGCGTAGCGATAATAAGTAATTGTTTTTTCATGAAATTCTCCTTATAAATATGTTTGACTCAACTGCTGCCGGATATAACCAGCGACTTCCTTTTGGTTGTAAACACATCAAAAAAATTCACATTAACAATCCACTTAATATCACAAGCTTGGATGATTATAATTTAACTTAAGCAGTATCCGAACCTGCCGGTTTAAGTCAGAGAAAGGGGCTTCCATCTCCGTCTGTAAAAAGCCGTTAGAACAAAGCAAAATCAGTGTCGGATGCTAATCAAGCACTCAAACGCTGACTTGACAAATCAGGGCTTGCAATTAACAAACAGCCGATTTGCCTCCATTCTTGCCAATACGTCTTCAAGGGTGCCCATAAAAGGACCCTCAGATTCCATCTTAATCGATACAAGGGCTGCGGCAAATTTCAGGGAATCTTCAACGGTGTGATCTATCCTTCTTGCAAGATATGCCCCCATTGTTGTATCTCCGCGTCCGGTTCTTCCCTTAACACTTCTATTCGAGAATCGTTCAAAATAACTTTTACCCTCTTTGTATGCAAATACCCCGTCCGATGATGTTATAATAATTTCAGAGCATCCCCAATTGTCAATCATTGCTGCTGCTTTTTCAAGATCGTCTGTTCCGGTAAATGCTTTTGCCTCGGAAATATCCAATTTTACAGCTTCGACCATATGCAGTATCTCTTTTTTATCCGGCAGGTCTTTAAAATGAATTACATGTGTTGCATCATCTACCTTCCATAAAAAAGCTTGTATATCAATTGATAGTCGGAATCCTTTGTTTTTCAGTTCCTTCATAAATTCCAGGGTAAATTCCTGGTCGCTAAGGCCGCTCAGGTGAACCAAACAGGGTTTAATGGAGGGCATTTCATCCATCTGAAAGAACCCTGCGCTTCTTGCGTGATAGATTTGTCTTTCGTCGACATTCTCAGTTGGATAAACAACCTTCATGCGAGTGGTGTTAGGGGTGTGTTTGACATAGACATCAATGCCCATGTCTCTTAAAGGTTCAATAAAATGCACATATTCTTCAGACATTCTTGTTACTACTGCAATATTTTTATTACAGCATGAAGCTGCTGCTGCCCCATGGGTTGATGCACCCTCTACCCTGATAAAAGGGTTTCTTTCAAAATGAACAAATTTACATACTACTACATGTCCAACAAAAACAATATCATAGCTTTTCATTGCGATCCTTAGAGTTTCCTTATCTCTCATTAAACTTTATAGTCTTTAGGTATTGACAATTCAAGCAAAAAAGAATTAATAACAATTAAGCATAACTGAATAGTAAGAATGAGAGGTTAACATGATTCTTAATATGAATCAGTTAAGAGCATTTTATACTGCTGCAAAATTACAAAGTATTACTAAGGCAGCCCATGAGTTGATGGTCACGCCGCCCGCTATTACCATGCAGGTAAAACAACTTGAGGAAACAGTGGGCATAAGGCTCCTTGTCCGTGATGGCAACTCTATCCAGCTCACGCATGCCGGAGAATCTGTGTTCAAAAGGGCAGGAAAGATTTTTCAGGAGATTCATGACATGGAAGGTTTTTTCGAAGATTTATCTACCGGCAAGTCGGGAGAATTACGCATAGGGTGTCCCGAGACACCATTAAAACGACTGATGCCCTTGATTGCAGCTTTTAAGACAACTTATCCGGGCATAAGGATTGTCATAGACCAGGCATCCAATGCAGAAATGGTTAAAAGCATAGAAGACCATCGGAATGAACTGGCAGTTATCCGATATAAACCGAATAACAGCAGGCTGAAAGTCAAAATCATCTGGAAATATGAGGTAATTCTCGTTGCCTCGCCGAATAGTGTCCATCTGCCAGGCTCGGAAATTTCAGTGATGCAGTTATCGGGAATCCCTTTAATTATGAGACGAGAAGGTTCTGCTGTGAGAGAAGTCGTGCTTGAATATCTGCGAAAATTTAAGGTAAATCCGTTAATTGCAATGGAATCGGCAAGCCTTGTCCTTCTCAAGGAGTTTGTACAGCAGGATAACGGGGTAAGTTTTTTTGAAAGGGATGCAATTGAGGAGGAGCTTAGTAATGGTACTTTAAAACCAATCCATATCCTTGAAGGATCTCCAACATTGGGGTTCGGGATAGGATACAGAAATCGCAAGGATCTTTCTCCCCCTGCCTGGGCATTTCTAAGACTCTTTGATAAGCCTGAAGTGCTGTCAATGTTTTTTAAATAAAGCCGCTGAGGGGTTTGCGTGTATGCCTTGTCAAGTTATTCTCTTTGGACGGTCGGCGGCATGGAAGAAATATTCATCTGCGGCGATCTGCTTCGCCTTGCGATCCTACATCGTACATTCAGTACGATTGCGGCCTGCAAGGCTTACATCTCATCCACATCTGCTGCATTTCTTCCATGCCCCTGCCCACCCAAGCCGGATTCACATATATGATTATGTGAATCCGGCGGAAATGAAGAAATCATTCTTCATTTCCCATACTTCCTCCTCTCTCCTCCCGATATTTCCCTTTATAAGCCTGTTTATACTTATTCTAAGTGCCATTTTTTCATAAAAATAATGGCAATACCCTGCCGTCCCTATTGTTTTGGTTTGTTCAATCTTTCTAACAAACTTTCACGAAACTTTTTGATGACAATACCTTAAAATCCTATAAACAGGTTTTAAAAATGATATTGCGCAAAACATTGCCTGTATTGACTTAGCAGATGTTTTAGAAATCTGTGAAACTGTTTCACGGATTTTCTTAGTCATGCCTTCAGGTCTAATCTCGTGTTTTCTCAACCTGCTCATTATTTGATGTCTCTCAAAAAGCTAAATTATGTAGAACAGCCTCCATGTTTGATTTACGGGAATATTAATATTCTCCGACACTGTGTCGGAGAATATTAATTGGGAAGGCGGGATACTCAGACGAACAAAAACACCGGCAAATAGTTATTGGCATAAACCCCCTCTGCTGACGGCAAAAAATCAAGAAGAGAGAATGTCCATAAAAGCTTTTATTTTTTGTAAATTTTTAATATAATAGAAGAAAAACAGAGGAAATTTGTCGGAAACTATTCAACTCTCGGATTTGATTGAACGGTATAACCGGAATGCAGAGGCTTACAGGTCAAGTCAATACAATGAGACCCAGCTCAGGCGTGAATTCCTCGATCCTTTTTTTGACGCCCTCGGATGGGATGTGGAGAATAAGAATGGCTATGCCGAGGCGTACAAGGATGTTGTTCACGAAGATGCGATAAAAATAGGCGGTTTTACAAAAGCGCCTGATTACAGCTTCCGTATCGGCGGCACGAGGAAGTTTTTTGTGGAAGCGAAAAAGCCGTCAATTCGGATCAAGGATGACCCCGATCCTGCTTTTCAGCTTCGCCGTTATGCATGGTCAGCTAAGTTACCTCTTTCCATACTTACCAATTTTGAAGAATTTTCCGTCTATGACTGCCGTATAAAGCCCGACAAAACCGATAAGGCGGCAATCGGGCGTATCCTGTACTTTACCTGTGCCGAATATGAAAAACATTGGACGGAGATTGTGTCCATCTTCTCACGTGAGGCAGTGCTTAAGGGCTCCTTCGATAAATATGCCGAGTCAAGTAAAACAAAGAAAGGTACTGCTGAAGTGGATGCTGCCTTTCTGAAAGAAATAGAATCCTGGCGTGAGATGCTTGCCCGCATCTTAGCCCTTCGCAACCCGGACCTGTCACAGCGCAATCTCAATTTTGCAGTCCAAACAACAATTGACCGCATTATCTTTCTTCGCATCTGCGAAGACAGAGGGATCGAGGATTATGGGCGTCTGTTTTCTCTCCAGAACGGTACTAATGCATATGAAAGGCTCTGTCAGTTGTTCCGCCATGCTGATGAGCGTTATAATTCAGGGTTGTTCCATTTACGGGCAGAAAAAATGCGCCCTGAGCCGCCCGATGATTTGACTCTCAATCTTCTCATAGACGACAAGGTCATCAAAGAGATCATTAAAAATCTGTACTACCCTGACAGTCCCTATGAATTTTCAGTACTTTCGGCAGATATTCTGGGACAGGTCTATGAACAATTTCTCGGCAAGGTGATACATCTTACGGCCGGGCACAGGGCAGTAATTGAAGATAAGCCGGAGGTGAAAAAAGCAGGGGGCGTCTACTATACCCCGCGTTATATCGTAGACTATATTGTGAAAAACACCGTTGGAAAACTTCTTGAAGGCAAGACGCCGAAACAGGCGGCAAACATAAAGATACTCGATCCTGCCTGCGGTTCAGGCTCATTCCTTATCGGCGCTTATCAATCCCTTCTGGACTGGCACAGAGACTGGTATAGCTCTCATACGCCGGGGAAGTGGGCAAAGGGCAAATCGCTCGCCCTGTATCAGGCGTCAGGAGGTGGATGGAGACTTACAACAGGCGAGAGAAAACGTATACTCCTCAACAGCATCTTCGGTGTAGACATTGACACGCAGGCGGTAGAGGTTACAAAGCTTTCGCTGCTGCTGAAAGTCCTGGAGGGCGAGACTGAGCAATCCATATCACAACAGATGACGCTCTTTCATGAGCGTGCGCTGCCGGACCTCAGCAACAATATAAAATGCGGCAACTCTCTCATAGGGCCTGATTTTTACGACAACAGGCAAATGGGACTCTTTGATGATACAGAACGCTACCGGATCAATGTCTTTGATTGGAATGCAGAATTTTCAGACATCATGGAGGCAGGGGGTTTCGATGCGGTCATTGGCAACCCACCGTATGTCCGTCAGGAAATGCTCGGTGACTTAAAACAGTATTTCCAGAAGCATTATAGTGTCTATGATGGCTCTGCCGACCTTTACGCCTATTTTATTGAAAAAGGCGTTTCCCTCCTCAAAGATGGCGGTATTTTTTCATATATTGTGGCAAACAAATGGATGCGGGCAAGTTATGGAGAACCCTTACGGACATGGCTAAAAGGACAGTGTATTGAAGAGATTGTTGATTTCGGAGATTTGCCTGTGTTTGAGAAGGCTACTACATATCCATGTATTATACGTATTTCAAACACAGTGCCGAAATTGAGTTTTAATGCTGTTCAGGTCAAAACCTTAGATTTTGGAAGCCTGAAAGATTATGTAAGCTCGAATAGTTACAACATCGATCAAACAACCCTTGACGATAAAGGCTGGTCTCTCTCTGACAACCGGACACAGTTGCTTCTTTCGAAGATACTGAAACAGGGGGTGCCTCTCGGAGAATATGTGAAAGGCAAAATCTACCGTGGTGTGTTAACGGGTCTTAACGAAGCCTTTGTCATCGACTCACAGACACGTGAACAACTCATTGCTGAAGACCCGAAAAGTGCAGAGCTTATCAAACCCTTCCTGCTGGGGAGAGATGTTAAGCGATATCAGCCACCTGCAAGTAATAGATTTCTGATTTTTACAAGGAGAGGCATTAATATCAAAAATTATCCTGCTATCTACCATCATTTGCTGCAATTTAAAGAGAGACTAATGCCGAAACCAAGAGATTGGAAAGGTGAAAGCTGGAAGGGAAGGAAACCAGGCTCTTACCAGTGGTATGAAGTACAGGATGCAATAGATTACTGGGAAGAATTTGAAAAAGCAAAAATTATAATACCGTCTATCATAAAAAACGCATCATACACCTTTGATGCCAGTGGGTTTTACTCAAACGACAAAACATCAATCATTGCTTCTGATGACATGTATTTACTTGGTGTATTGAACTCAAGGGTAAGTGACTTTTTTATTCACTCAATCTCTTCTACTAAACAGGGTGGATACTTCGAATATAAACCGATGTATGTTCAACAAACTCCTATTCGCACCATCGACTTCTCCAACCTCGCCGATGTTGTCCTCCACTCCCGCATGGTCTCCCTTGTTGAGCAGATGCTTGGCCTCCATAAACAGTTTGCCGAGGCAAAGACGCCTCATGACAAAACCGCCATCCAGCGTCAGATTGACGCCATTGACCGGCAGATAGACCTGCTTGTGTATGAGTTATACGGGCTGACGGAAGAAGAAATTGCAATAGTGGAGCATCCGTGACACGTGACTTACGTTTTGCATTAAACGTTATGTAAATTTGGGTTTTAATTTAGTATAATTTATTCAGAAGGAGTGATTATGCAAACAGCAAAACAAGAGGTAAAAAATCTCCTCAAACGTTTGCCGGAAGATTGTACTCTTGAGGACATTCAGTACCATCTTTATGTTCTTCAGAAGATAGAACAAGGTATGCTGGATGCGGAAGAAGGCAGAATCCACACACAGGAAGAAGTTGAGAAGATTATGGCAAAATGGCTCGAAAAGTAGTTTGGTCTAATGAAGCTGTTGCCGACCTTGAATCCCTCGCAGAATACATATCAAGAGATTCATCTTTTTATGCTGCATCATTTGTTCGGGAAATATTAAGCGCAGGGCGCTCACTCAGTAAATATGCGGAAAGAGGAAGGGCTGTTCCCGAGCTGACCAACCCTGATATTCGCGAAATCCTTGTAAGAGAATATCGTCTTGTTTATATAATTGAAAAATTTCGTATTGTAATATTGGGCATTATTCATGGTAAAAGAAACCTGAAAACATTATGGGAAAAAGAACAAAGAGATAATTAACACCATGGCAGATATCTCTTTGAATATCGATTATAAGGCGCCTAACTTGCTTTTTAAAGCCCAGGGCAAGTTCGAAGGTTGAGTGGATGTGAACCGTTGCAAGGGTAGGGAAGTACAGTTGAGCAGGGAGCAAAACAGTGTTCCGGCCATGTCTAATAGAAAAACTCAGGAAATCCCGCGGTATCGGTTGGCAGATAGTAAGTTTTCCTATATTGATCGGGACTTTCTTTGGAGGACAGATTTTGGGCGGGTTATTCAAGCGAATAGCAGACAATTGGCAGTAGAAGCATGGGTGTCCTGTTTAAGGTATAGGGAATTAATTAAATACAGAAAAACAATATATTTCACCTAAATTTGAAGAATTATCCAACATGCAGTATTATAAAATACATAAGAAAAACCAATTTCAACGACATGAAGCTACATGGTTAAAAAGAAGCATAGGAGGCTGGATATGACCGAAGAGAAGAATGAAGAAATTGTTGAAGTATTAATAGAGATTCCGAAAGGAAGTCGGAATAAATATGAATATGATAGCGTGAGAAAAATAATCAGGTTTGACCGGATGTTATTTTCATCTGCGATATATCCTTGTGATTATGGCTTTATTCGAAATACTATCTCTCTTGACGGAGACCCGCTTGATGCATTGGTTCTTGTATGGGAGTCAACATTCCCCGGCTGTCTTATAGAAGTCATACCTATTGGTGTTTTTTTAATGAAAGATGAAAAAGGTCCGGATGAAAAGATTCTTTGTGTTCCCTTAAAGGATCCTTTCTGGAATTACATAAAAACAATGTCTGAAGTTCCTCCGCATCTATTAAAAGAAATAGAAAACTTTTTTACAATTTATAAAGAGCTTGAGAATAAAGAAGTTGAAATATTGGGTTGGCAGGATGAAACAGCGGCAATAAAAATCATTAAAGAATCAAAAGACAAATTTAAACAACTTTTTTAGGATGATACCGGAAGCATTCAAGGAGGGCGGCCGGTTCGTGGCGTTGGTTACGGTGGCTGGCTTCCTGCTGGCTTTTGTTGTTAGTCACTTAGCAGGAAGCAATTTGTAAGCATTTTGGCGACATGCCGTTAATTTTTTATTGTTTCTTCCCCTCTCCGAAATTGAAAACCCAACAGCTGTAACAACACGTGGAGCCTTCTAAATAATTATGCTCCTTGCATATATACTTTCCGCAATAGGTACATTGGGCTACTTCTATTGTTGAAGAACAGTGCTGCTCATCGCAAATCCTGTTTCCTTTTTCATCAAATTTCCTCTGGCTTAACCTTATCCATTCTTTGTTTTGCCTGTCCTTTTCAGCAATCAGTGCCTCCATGATATCTGGACGCATCTCATGAATGAATTCACCTATTGCCCCTTCGATAAGTGTATTTCTTACAAATTCATCCTTTATCTCTCTTGTGATATGATCGATAATATTTTTAATCTCGTCACTTTCAGATGCCTCAAGTTTTATGTCGAGATGTTTTATGTCATCCATTATGCTCATATTATTCTCCCATTTAATATAATTACAGTGTTTTCAGCCATGCATCTAATCGCTTACAGCCTTCTTTAAGCATTTCCAGGCTGTTTGCGTAAGAAAAGCGGATATGCGATGATGCTTTGAATAAGCCGAAATCATATCCGGGTGTGATGGCAACTTTTGCCTCATTTAATGCCCTTTCAACAAACTCCATGCTGTCAAGCCCCCATTTTTCAATACCTGCGTAGATATAAAAAGCACCTTCCGGGTCTATCGGTATATTGAAACCCATTTGTTTGAGCTCAGGAAGCATAAAATCCCTTCTTACCTCATAGGTTTTCCGCATCTCTTCCAGTTCGTTCTTTACATCAAATGCGCACAATGCGGCATACTGTGATATAGTCGGAGGGGATATAAAAACATTCTGAGCTACTTTCTGGATAGGCCTTACGAGTTCCTGAGGCACAACCATCCATCCGAGTCTCCACCCTGTCATAGCGAAGGCTTTTGAAAATCCGTTAATAACTACAATATCTTCCGATAAGGTAAGTGCTGTCCTTGGCTTTTTCCCGTATGTCAGCCCTTTGTAAAGTTCATCTGCAACAATGACTTTACCTTTTCCGGAAAGAAACGTGTAGAGATCGTAAATGGTTTCTTCACGATAAACAATGCCTGTCGGATTTGATGGTGTAGAGATAATAAGTGCACCGGGAAGCTTTTTTAAATGATGCAGGTGATCAACTGTGACTTCGAATCCTGTTTCTTCAGTTACGGGAATTGAAATTACCGGCGAATCAACTAGGAGTGCAAAATTTTTGTAACACGGGTATCCCGGATCAGAAACACCAAGAGGATTCCATCTGTCGAGAAGCACTGCCGACAAAAGTAAAAAGGCCCCTGATGTGCCGCTGGTAATTATGATCCTCTCAGGAGGTATATTTATATTTTCTGATTCATAATAGTGTTCCGATATTTTATTCCTCAGTTCAGGTATACCGAGGCTGTGGGTATAAAATGTCCTGTTCTCTTTTACCGCCTCTATGGCCATTTCCTTTACTGCCTGTGGAGTGGCGAAATCTGGTTCGCCCACTTCCATGTGCACAATATTTTCACCCAGTGCTTCCATGCCTCTGGCTTTTTCAAGCAGCTCCATGACATAAAAAGGGGTAATTTTTTCTGATCTTTTTGTGATTTTCATTGTTATACCTGTTAATCAGGTGCAAATTTAACAAAATAGCAGGGGCCTGTCAATGCAGTTATTGATTGATACTGATCGAAAGCATTTTATCGGGGTATCGTGAAATAGAAAGTAGCTCCTTTACCAACTTCTGCCTCAGCCCATACCCGTCCTCCATGCTGTTTGACAATACGCTTCACAATTGCCAATCCGAGACCTGTACCTTCAATTTCTTCTTTTGTATGCAGACGTTCAAATATTTCAAAAATTTTATCAGCATATTTCATTGAAAAACCGATGCCGTTATCTTTTACATAATAAACATTTTCTTCATTTTCAACCAATCCTGCCACCTCGATTACAATAATTCCATTTGGCTTGGCATACTTGACAGCATTGGTCATGAGGTTGACCAGAACTTGCTTCAGCATGTTTCCGTCGCCTCTTGCATCGGGAATATTTTTAGTGTTCAATTCGATTACCCGGTCATGGTATATTGCTTTGAGTTGATTAAATATCTCCTGTACCATGAGATTCATTTTAACCTGTGAATGCTGTGTTGGTTTGCCTCCAAGCTTGAAAAAGGTTAGCAGGTCGCTGATGAGTTCTTCCATATGCATAATGTTCGTGTTGATAATTTTCAGATATTGCTGACCCCTTTCATCAATGCAATCATCATATTTCTCCAGCAGTCTTCGGGAAAAACCCCCTATGGCAACAAGAGGTGTTCTTAAGTCGTGTGCAAGAGAAAAAGTAAAGATTTCTAAACTTGCGTTAATGGTTTTAAGTTCCATAACATGCTGTTCAAGTTCCTGATTCAGGATATGAACCCTTTCCTCAGCTCGTTTACGTTCTGTAATATCCATTAAAACTGTTATGCTGTATTCTTTCAGGTATGTTGTTCTGAACTCAATATCCTTAGTTTGTCCATCTTTACACTGTATTGTAAATTCTTCGTCTGCGCTTCTTCCTCCCTCTGGTAATCTGCCCCTTTCCCAGGCATCGATAACCTTCTTTCTGTATTCCGGGTCAGGATAAGCTTTCTGAAACCATTCTCTTCCAGTAGGAACATCCTGAAGAGTATAACCTGTGATGTTCGTGAATTCAGGATTTATGTATTGATAAATTCCATTCCTATTGACCAAAGCTATACCCATAGGGTCGTTTTCAAGGATAGCAAAAAGCTTTTCCTTTTCCGATTGAAGAGATTCCTCCGCTTTCTTACGTTCGGAAATATCCTCAGTAGTACCTTCATAACAGATGATTTTCCCATCCGCATCTCTGACAGCACGGGCATTCAGGGAAATCCACAGAATACTTTTATCCTTGCGGTACAGTCTGGCCTCGAAACGTGATACCGCGTCATGTTTTTCATAAAGTTCTTTCAGCATTTTCCTGTCGTCAGGATTAACATATAACTGATTTTCTATATCTGTAACAGCTTCTATAAACTCCTGAGGAGATTGAAAACCGAACATTTCGGCAAGGGCCGGGTTAGCATTGAGGAAACGGCCATCCGGGGTATTCTGGAATATACCTTCAACTGCATTTTCAAAGATACTGCGATACTTTTCTTCCGATAACAGTAATTCCTCTCTTCTGTTTTCTAATTCTTCAGCCATTTCATCGAAGGTTTTTGCAAGTTGAGAAAGTTCTCCTCCTTCATGGTTCATGCCTGTACGGGCTTTCAAATCTCCAAGCCCTAAACGTTTTGCAGCATAAGCAAGCTTGTCTACTTTTTTAGTAATCAGCATATCTCCGATAAACCAGAAAAAGAACAGCGCAATAATTGAAATTGCACTGACGGAAATGAGATTTTGAATTAATATCTGTCGTGCTGCTGCAAGAGCTGTTTTTTCAGGTATACCTATGCGAATATTAAGATATGGAAGCTCACCTTCCTTAAGGCGTAATTTTTTATATGCATAGAGACGTTTTGCGCTTTTGATATCCGAATCAATAAAAGTGCCTGCGTCATTCTGGTTTTGCATCTGTTTTATAATTTTTGGGGTATCAGGCTTTCCAATATATTCTTCGCGGTCTGGATAATGATAAATAACCACATCTTTATAGTCAGTTAAGACAAGTTGTGAACCTTCCGGTAATCGTGAAAGCGAGAAAACATTGCTGTAGCGGGTAAGATTGAGCGTAACTCCAACAATTGCCCTGATTTTGCCATTGGCGCTTAACACAGGATAGGCAAAGGAAAGTATCTGGTGTTTTGATATGCCTCCAATACCGAATTCACCGATTGAGAAGGCTTTTGTCATTATTGCATCTCTATAGAATTTTCTTTGAGTTACTGTTTGAGATTTATAAGGTAAGGCAGATGAAAAAATTATGCCGTCGCCGGTAACGGCAAATATATTTGCATATAATTGCCGTTCCTTTAGTAATGCACTGAATAATTGATTACACTTATCAATATTTTTGTTCTGTACCTCAGGCAGCTTGGCAAGTGTCATCAGAAACACACGTGTATTTTCCACAATCTGTCCCTGTTGAAATGCTATATCATAGACAATATTAAGGGCATTTGATTTTGCCTTCTCTATCTCATATTTCTGTCTGTGCAAACCGGAATATAGGATAAAACCGAGTGAAGGAAGAGCCAGTATCAGTATTAACAATACCAAATGCGTCCTGATTGAATAAAGAAATGAATATTTCACAATAGTTCCCTGAATATATTTAAATACCTTGTTTCCGTTCAGAAGATATTCTACTAGATTTTATCAGATAAATGTTTATTCAGACAACAATAAAACAGGAGATTGGAAATATTCCCCAATCCCCTGTTTTATTGTTGTAGTTATAAAGGCAAAAACCGCAGTCCCGCAACTTTGCGGGACTGCCGCTGCCTACCATTGTCCGGTTTTTAGATATTCGTCCATTGCTGCTGCTGCCTTTCTGCCTGCACCCATTGCAAGGATAACTGTTGCGGCGCCGGTTACAATGTCGCCGCCGGCAAATACGCCCTTCTTACTGGTTTTGCCTGTTTCCGGATCAGCTTCTATGTTTCCTGTTTTACGCAGTTTCAAATCTTTTGTTGTTGATGTCAATATCGGGTTAGGACCCTGTCCTATTGCCACAATAATTACATCCACATCAATGATATGCTCGGAGCCTTTAATCTCAACAGGTCTTCTCCTGCCTGATGCATCAGGTTCACCGAGTTCCATCTTCACACATTCGATGCCTTTGACCCATCCGTTCTCATCGCCTATAACCCTGATAGGAGCGGTGAGCAGTCTGAAATCAATACCTTCTTCTTCTGCATGGTGCGCCTCTTCTGCTCTTGCCGGCATCTCTGCACGTGAGCGGCGATAAATAAGGTAAACATCGTCAGCCCCCATTCTCTTTGAAATCCTTGCTCCGTCCATTGCCACATTACCGCCGCCGATAACGGCCACCTTGCTTCCAACCCTTACCGGTGTATCATATTCAGGGAAAAGGTATGCCTTCATTAAGTTGGCGCGGGTAAGAAATTCATTGGCTGAATATACACCGTTTAAGTTTTCACCCGGTACTTCCATGAAATAAGGCAAGCCTGCGCCGGTGCCGACAAAAATCGCATCATAACCCTTTGCAAAAAGCTCGTCAACTGTTGTGGTCTGACCTATAATCATATCAACTTTTATTTTTGCCCCGAGTTTTCCTACATAATCCACTTCCCTCTGGACTATTGCCTTTGGGAGACGAAATTCTGGAATTCCATAAACAAGAACGCCACCGGCCTTATGGAGCGCCTCAAAGACTGTTACCTCATGGCCCTTTTTCGCAAGCTCACCGGCAACAGTCAATCCTGCAGGCCCTGCGCCGACTACGGCAACCTTTTTGCCTGTCGGTTTTTCAGGCTCAGGTGCACGGACATCGCCCTGACTGAGTTCATAGTCAGCGGCAAAACGCTCAAGCCGGCCTATGGCAATAGGTTGACCTTTTTTACCAAGTATACATTTTTCTTCGCATTGTGTTTCCTGCGGGCAGACGCGTCCACACACAGCCGGTAGACTGTTGGTTTCTTTTATCGTATGGATTGCGCCCATAAAATCGCCATCCTTAATCTTTTTTATAAATTCGGGTATTTTAACATTAACAGGACATCCTTCAACACAGGGCATATTCTTGCAGTTCAGACAGCGTGCTGCCTCACGGAGCGCGTTTTCTCTGGCATATCCAAGGGCGACTTCATTAAAGTTCTGCATCCTGACCTTCGGATTCTGCTCAGGCATGGGTTCACGCTTCTTTGATTTTTTCAATGCCTTTTCTTTTTCCTCGAGCTTACATTTGTGATCCCACATAGCACGGCGCTCTTCCCTGTTATACATCTTTCCACGGAGCATCAGTTCGCTGAATTCAACCTGGTGGCCGTCGAATTCAGGGCCGTCAACGCAGACAAACTTTGTTTCCCCGCCAATAGTGGCGCGGCAGCAACCGCACATACCGGTACCGTCAACCATAATTGTATTCAGGCTTACGACAGTTTTTAAATTGTGAGGACGGGTTACGTCACATACCGCTTTCATCATGATAACCGGTCCAATGCCTATTACAAGATCAATCTTTCCTTTCTCTGCGATGAGTTTTTTCAGCACATCTGTAACGAATCCATGATGACCGTATGTTCCATCATCTGTTGTCACGTATAATTCGCTGCTTATCGCCTTCATTTCTTCTTCAAGGATCAGCATCTCTTTTGTACGCGCGCCTATAATGTTGATAACTTTATTCCCTTTTTCAAAGAGGGCTTTTGCAATCGGATATACAGGAGCAACGCCGACGCCGCCGCCCACGCAGACAACTGTTCCAAACTTCTCAATGTGACTTGGTTTTCCCAATGGTCCTACTACATCAAGAATTGTCTGTCCCTGTTCATACTTTTCCATTTTTTGCGTTGAAGAGCCGACTGCCTGGAATATAACCGTAAGCAAACCTGTTGCCCGGTCAAAATCGGCTATGGTTAATGGTATACGCTCTGCGTAATCGTCTACTCTTAAGACCACGAATTGCCCCGGTCTGGCCTTGTCAACAATATCAGGCACATAGAGCTTAAAAAGCACGATTGAGGGCGCCAATGTCCGTTTTTCAACAATTTCATTTAGTTTTGGTTCATTTGCCATATCTTCTCCTTTTTTATATGTAATTTACTTTATTTTGATTCCTTAATATGTTGAATCGGCAACATAACGGTAAATGCCGTACCCTTGCCTATCTTGCTGTCTATTGTAATATGGCCGAAGTGTGATTCAACAATCTTTTTTACTATAGACAATCCGAGGCCGGTGCCCGTTACGTACCTCGTTTCAGGTCCGCATACGCGATAAAACTCATCAAAAATACAGGGTAGGTTCTCCTCGTCGATCCCTATTCCTGTATCAGCTACTGCAATATGCAAAAAATTGCCGTCCGGCCTTACATTTATCATTACCTTTCCGTTCTTAACATTGTATTTAATTGCGTTAGAAACGAGATTAGTGAACAGTTGTTCCATCTCAGTCCGGTCTGCCTCGATAAGAGGTAAATGCTCGGGTATATCCATTTCGAACTTAAGATTTTTTGCCGTACCCTGTACTTTAAGCAAATCAACAGTGCCAATAATAATTTCAGAAATATCGAGATGTTCCTTTTTCCTTGCAATAGATTTTACCTCAAGGCGGCTATACTGCAAAAGGTCATCAATAAGCTCCAGCAATGAATGAGCACGTTGTTTTGCCCGCCCCATCATCTGGTTGTACATCTGCGGGTCGCTTCCTGCTGCCTGGCTTAAATATGCTGAAAGATATCCTTCAATAGCGGCAAGCGGGGCACGTAATTCATGAGTTACCATTGCTACAAACTGGGATTTTATCTGATTTATTTCTTTCAAGCTTGTTATATCACGTAAAGTGCTGACAACCCCGAAGTCCTGACCTGCCTCATCTCTCACTCTTGAAACATTTACCATCAGCGTCTTGTTTATGGGGGACGGCAGTTCTATTTCTTCCGACAATATTGTATATTGGGATGATTCAGAACTGAATCCTTTTTCAATAATATGGATTAAATCCTTGTTCAGTATGAGGTCGTTAATATCCTTACCAGTTTCAAGCTTTCTGCTTAATGCAAGCATCTTTATTGCAGCAGGATTAAACAGTACAAGCTGCTTCTCTCTGTTGATCACCAGTATGCCGTCGGCAATGGAGTTTACTATCGTGTGGAGTTTTGAACGCTCATTTGCGACTTCGAGCAGTTTCTGATCTCTTTCTTCCATAAGCAGCTTTGTTTGTATGCTCAGGCGGCGTTTCTCCAGACCTCTGTTTACAAAAGCAAGCAGCTGATCAGGCGTAAACGGTTTCGGAATATAGTCGTAGGCGCCGCGTTTCATGGCATCAACGGCAGTTTCAATAGTGGCAAAACCGGTAATAACAATCATGATGATTTCAGGATCAATCTGGCTTACCTGCTCCATCATCTCCAGACCGCCCATGCCGGGCATCATCAAATCAACAAGCATAAGATCATAGATTCTAGCCTTTACCATTTCCAGGCCTTCTTTACCGTTAGTTGCCACATTAACGGCAAAACCTTCGCCCGTAAGGATTCTCCGGCAGCCCTCGCGGATACCCTTCTCATCATCAACGACTAAAATCGTTACCTTGTCATCCATTTAACCACCACTTTTTTCATGGTTTACTGCCTTGGCGCTTATGCTGTCAGCCTTGTTCGTCAGCATAAATTGTTTAAGTTGCCTTTCATTCCAAAATCCATATTATTTGTCTGCTTTTGACCTTGCAAGTAACTCATTTATCTTATTTATCAATTCTTCAGGTGTAAGCGGTTTACTTGCATAGGCATCAGTCTTCATCCAATAGCCGTCAAGATCCTGGTTAAAATCCATACCGGTTTCGCCAAGAACTGCTGTGAGCATTAATATGGGGATATCTCTATATACAGGATCAGCCTTCAGTGCTTTTGCAACACCAAAACCGGTGTCATGTTTCTCCATCATCAGATCAAGTACTATTAATTCCGGCTGCTCAAATCTTACCTTGTCCATTACTTCCCGGCCTGCAAATGCCACTGCTACCTCGAATCCGCTGTTTTCGAGAACAGCTTTATTCAGGTCGATAAAATCCACATCGTTGTCAACAAGCAATATTTTTGGTTTTTTAGCCATAGTTTTTTCTCCCTGTTTTTTATTTTTGAAACGGCGATTTATATAAATCCGTTTCTTCCTTTATTATATCATTATACTATATCTTCGCATTTTGTTATCGGGAGGATTATGGTAAAGGTGCTTCCTCTTCCAAGCTCTGAATAAACATCAATCTTCCCTTTATGCCGCTCAATTATCCCGTAAGAGATGGCAAGTCCAAGCCCCGTCCCCTTTTCTTTTGTAGTAAAAAACGGGGAAAAGAGTTTGTCCATATTTTCAGGGGGAATACCTGGGCCTGTATCCTGAATCTTGATTTTGATCTGCCTTTTATCCGTAGTTGTGCTGATTGTAAGTTTTCCGTTCCCCTCCATAGCTTGAGCGGCATTTAAAATAATATTTAAAAAAACCTGTTTAAGTTTAGTCTCGTCGGCAGTGATTGTAGGAATGTCCTGATAAAAGGATTTTTCAATCTTGATGTTATAAAACAAAGACTGATTGCCGATAAGGGCGAGGACATCTTCAAGCAGGTCATTCACGTTCATCTCGGACTCCCGGAGCTTTGTTTCCCTTGCAAAACTCAAAAGTCCCTGAACAATCTCTTTAGCACGGTTTGCTTCGCTTATGATCAATGCTACATCATCTTTTCTTGGATCTTCTTCTTCCAGACTTTTCAACAAAAGATGGGAATAAATAGTAATTGTTCCAAGCGGATTGTTGATTTCATGGGCAACGCCTGCTGCAAGCTGCCCCAGGGCAGCAAATTTTTCCGTTTTTATGAGTTGTGCATGCGCCTGTTCCAGTTCCTGATGCGACTGCTGTAACTGCTTATGAGATTTTTTTAATTGCTGATATATTTTTTTACTCTGTTCAAGAAGGTAGTGCAGGCAATATTCTGTCTCAGCAATTCCCTGAGCTACTGCAATTGCCTTATCGCGGCAGCTTTCATGTCCGCACGCTCTGCAATCAAGATTATGGTTAGGCGGGGTTTTGCCGATCTTTTTAAGTATTGTCATTATCTGTTCTTCTGTCGGCACCGGTAATTTTTGTTCCATATTGTCGAATCGCCTGCTCAAATCAACATTTTTATATAAATCAAGTTCGGCATTAATATTCCCAATATCCTGGCCGCTTATTTTGGCTTTTGCGTACCGTACAACTACCTGCCGCCTTCCGAGTACAGACAAATCGCTATCGACAAAAGGTCCATTCACACAGCCGAAACAGTAAACAAAATCGAGAAATTTTGCCTCAATATAATCTGTCGCCAACTGATTTAATGCACCTATGACACGTTTTGGTCCATAGATAACGCTTATATCGTCCATCAGAGTATCATAGTTTACGTCAATGGTCCTGTAAAGTCCCGGTGTTACAGAAATTGTCCTTCCGAGATAGGGTTTTGGACCATCAGCCCCGGTCTCCTCTTGCTGCTCACAATCAATACCCTTACTGCTAATCAATCGTCTTATATCGCGGAAGGTAATAACTTCGTCAATAACTCCGGCTACCTCCGGGGCATTCATCTCCCTTACCTGAGCCATGCAGGGCGTTATATAGATAATTTTCCAGTCTGTCCCTTTTATTGCACGGGCAACCCTGCCTATGGCAATCATTGGAGACACGATAGGCGCTATGTTAGGAATCAGTTGTGGAAGGTATTTTTGTATGTAAAAGACAATTACAGGACAAAAGGAGGAGATTACAGGTTTGCCGGTTTCTTCGGAAAGCAGTTTTTTGTAAGCCCGGGATATCAATTCAGCACCAAAGGCGCCCTCCCAGACCTCTGTAAAACCTATCTTTTTCAAAGTTGTAGCAAGTTGTCCGGGAGTGCACATATTAAGGTCCGCCGGAAAAGCCGGATCAAGGCAGGCTATTGTCTTTTCGTTGTCTGTTAGCAGTTTGACCACATGGCCAAGACCGCTTTTATAATCCAATGCCTGCCGGGGACATGCTGTTACGCAGCTGCCGCACAGAATGCACCGTTCAGGAATAATTTTAATGCTGTTTTTTTCTACTCTGATGGCTTTTGCAGGACATATCTGTATACAGTAAAAGCACCTGCGGCATTTATTGTTATTTATGCTTATATCGCTGTAAGTTCCGCTATCGGGAGACAGAAAGCTCTGTTTATTTAACGTTTCAGGTTCCATTAAAATTCAATTTACCCAATAAATATTATATATTGTATGAATTACTGGTTCTTATTGTTAACCAGAGAAAAAATTACCCATTATAGCTTTGTGATAATATGTGCAATCAAGCATTGATTGTCAAGACAAAATTTTTGATACCTCAATTATTATAGACAAATATAAATGGACATTGTATAAGACAAATTGGATATTATGACGGCAAAAACTGAATTCCCTTTGGTTTCTATTATCATACCAACTTACAATTATGCTGATTTTTTACCTAAGGCCATACAATCATGTCTTGATCAATCCTATAAAAACGTTGAAGTTCTCGTTATCGATGACGGCTCAACGGATAACACCAAAAATATTGCAGAGAGTTATGGCAGCAGGATTGTTTATATCCGGCAGGAAAATTCAGGAGTGTCTTCTGCCAGAAACAAGGGACTGGAACAGGCTGCCGGCGATTTTATTGCTTTTCTCGATGCAGACGACTACCTTACGGAAAATGCAATTAAAATAAGGCTCAATGCGTTTTTGAAAAAACCATCTGCCGGTGCTGTAATCACCGAGACATATTCACAAAAGGGCAATAGCATGTTATGCAAACCCTGGGTTAAAACAGATATTATGTCGGATAAATTTTATGAAGACCTGCTGATGGGAAGATTTCCATTCGGAACTTGTGCGGCGTTGATTCGCAGTAATATTGCAAAGCAATTCATATTTCCGTCAGGTATATCAAACGGGGAGGATGTTGTTTATTTTTTAAAAATATTTTTTAGTGCACCTGTTTATTATTTAAAAGAACCGACTGCTGTTACGCTATGGCACGGCGACAGCCTCCGGCATAATATCGAAGAACTGAAAAGACAGGGGGTTAGCCTTGCACAGGCTATCTTTGATGACCCCTTTTATGGTGCAGCAATCGAGCATCTCAGAAAGGATTTCACTGCTAACAGACATTTGGAACTTTTTAGAAAACTTTATCTAAACAATGAAAAGAAGATTGCCAGAGGGCATTACAGGAAAGCCATTTCTCTTAAACCCGACCGTATTTTGAAGATAGACTATCTGATAAAATTTATTAAGGCTTGCTTTTAGGATAGGGCAACCTGTTGACATATAATAATGGTTTTGATATGCTCTAATTTCATTAAAGCAGTGAATAACAAGCCGGAGTGGTGGAATTGGCAGACGCGCCGGACTCAAAATCCGGTGTCCCTTGCGGACATGGGGGTTCAAGCCCCCCCTTCGGCACCAATAAAATCAAGGGTCTCTGAAAGAATCGTTAAACATTTTCCAATGTATCACGCTAATGCATTCATGTAAAAATGATTGCTACCTGTCAAGGACCTCGCGGACCTTCTGAAGAAACTCGTTGAGTGATAGCGGCTTGGCAATGAAGTCAAATTCTTTGTCCTCAATTCCTTTGTCGAGGACAACTTCTTTGGTATGGCCGCTGGTAAAGAGTACTTTGATATGAGGGTTTATTTTGTGTATCTCCTCGTAGGCTTCACGTCCGTTCTTTTTCGGCATTACCAGGTCAAGGATGACGAGGTCTACGTTAAGGTTCTGCTTAAATTTATATATCCCATCTTCACCGTCTACCGCTTCTATGGTCTTATAACCGGAGTACTGAAGTGCTTCCCGTATAAAACATCTTGCCTCTTTATTGTCTTCGACGATAAGGACTGTTTCATCTCCCATCGTGATGGCGGTTGTCTTACCTTCTTCCGGATCGGCCTTCTTCATTACTACAGGGATATAGATATGAAAGGTAGTACCCATATTTGGTGTGCTCTCTAAAGTGATGTATCCGTTATGCTGTTTAACAATGCCATAGACGGTAGCAAGGCCAAGCCCGGTTCCTTTCCCGACCTCCTTTGTGGTAAAGAAGGGATCGAAGATCTTCTCACGTGTGACTTCATCCATTCCTATTCCTGTGTCGGAGACGTTTATCAGCACATACCTTCCCGGCTCTCTGATCCCGTGAAACCTGATGAACCTGTTGTCTATATCAGCAATAAATGTCTCTATGGCTATCGTTCCTCCTTTCGGCATGGCATCCCTTGCATTGGTAACAAGGTTGAAAAGGATCTGATCTATTTGTGACTTATCTGCCATTACGGTCGTATCATCATTTGTGAGTGATGTGTGCAGCTCAATATCCTCGGTAAGCAGCCTCTTGAGAAGTTTCTTTGTAGTTTTTATTGTGCTGTTTATATCAAGAGGAACAAGATTAGTGGGTTGTTGTCTGCTGAAAGCCAAAAGACTATGTGTAAGATCGGCTGCCTTCTTGGAAGCGGAGATTATCTGATCCGCGTATGTTTTTAAGGGGTTCGACTTTTCCATCTTTATCTGTATGAGGGCGGCATATCCCATAAGGGCCGTGAGAATATTATTGAAATCACGGGCTATACCTCCTGCGAGAGTACCAAGGGATTCCATTTTCTGGGCCTGGCGAAGCTGGGATTCGAGGTTTCTTTTTTCGGTGATGTCTTCGCATATCATCAGATAATCACCAGAAACAAGTATCGAAGTGATAAGGTTTGCTATCTTTTGAGTTCCATCCTTACATGTAATGGTAAAAACCCTCGGTTTCCGTTCACCTGGTCTGGCATCCCCTAAATCTTCTACCCAGGTTGAGATGACTGTATGTCTGTATTCAATATCTGGATAGGCCATTCTAAACCATGTTCTGCCATCGGGGATATCAGACGGATCAAACCCGAACAGGTCTGTGAACTTGGTGTTAATATACGTAAAACGACCATCCTTATTAATGAGAACCATCCCGAAAGGGGCATTGTCCGAAAGAGTTTTTAGTTTTTCTCTCTCATTGGCGATTGCTTCTTCGGCTTTTTTGCGCGTGGTAATGTCCGTGTTCGTGCCTTCGAAGTACAGAATATTTCCTGCAGTATCACGAACCGTATGGATGTTGATGGATATCCAGAACCGGCTTCTGTCCTTGCGATACACCTCCACCTCATACCCTTTGACCTTGTCGTGTTCAATGAGCATGCGCACCATCTTTTCACGGTCTTCCGGGTTCACATAGAGATGCTGGCCCATATTGCTGACGGAATCGATCATCTCTTCCGGTGATGCAAAGCCGAACATTTTTGCAAAAGCCGGATTCATGCTAAGACACCTGCCCTCGGGGGTCGTCTGGCAGATGCCCTCGGTGGCTCCTTCAAAAATCTTCCGGTATTTCTCCTCGCTGGCCTTCAGCGCCTCCTCTGTCCGCTTGCGTTCAGTGATGTCCTGGTTTGCCCCGTAGTATCTGATTACACGGCCCTCGGCATCTTTAATGACACGTATACGGGCCAGGATATAACGAACTTCGCCGTCTCTGCGTATTATACGGTGTTCCATATCGTTAAGGAACTCATTCTCTTTGATCTGTCTGTGTTTTTCCGATGCCTCGGCAAAGCGCCACATATCGTCCTGATGCACAAATCTTTTTCCA
Organism: Pseudomonadota bacterium; assembly: GCA_026388275.1. Taxonomy (NCBI): domain Bacteria; kingdom Pseudomonadati; phylum Pseudomonadota; species Pseudomonadota bacterium. The sequence goes on along the minus strand of JAPLKB010000026.1, from coordinate 18,512 downwards.
TACTCCTCTCTTGCCATCCGGTATCCCCCTTCACGTTCAGCAGTAGTTGCGTAAAGGGTATAGAAAGGATCATTAAAGATAAAATCTCCCGTTGCAATATCGACTTCCCAGCAAACGATGTGAGCAAGGTCCATTGCATCCGATAGTTGAAGTTGGCTGGCGACCAGGGCTTCTTCTACCTTCTTGCGGGAGGCGGTATCATCGTGTATTGATGCCATTTCGCCTGCCCCACAAAGATCGTTGTTTTACTTGACCGGAATTATCCGGTCCGTTAAGCATGTTAACAAATTTTAGGTATTTACAATGAAGTGAACTTGTTATGCTGATATAAGGTTGATGAGATAAATCTAGTTTATTGTTTATATTCATATACATGAATTGATTATATCATGGACAGAACAAAATACAAGGGATATTTATTGCCAAATGAACCTCCCCGCAGCTTGCTGCGGGGTATCACTGGAAAGAGGCTCATATCCCCCTCACCCCGCCCTCTCCCCCGGAGGGGCGAGAGGAAGCAGTAACCCTGCAGCGAGCTGCAGAGCAAGCAGTAACCCTGCAGCGAGCTGCAGGGAATTATTTGGATTGAAAAAGAGTACTCAAAATCCGGTGTTCCTTGCGGACATGGTGGTTCAAGCCTCCTCAATAAAAATAATCAATTGTAGTTATAAACTGACATGATGTTGTCAGCAATGTGTGGTATAAATTAATTAACGATAGAGAAAAAAGGGAAGGGAAGGTGTTATGTCCTATAAATTTGATTCTTTAATGATTATTCTGAACAAGCTTGACAGCATGGAAAAGGTTACGGTTTCGAGTCTCAGTACCGAACTTGAGGTGAGCGAGAGATCAATCCACCGCTACATGAATACCCTTCTCGTTGCGGGTTTCCCCATCATTTATGATAGAAACAAAAACAGTTACATCTTTGAAGAGGGATATTCCATGAAAAAACCTGACCTTTCCATTGAAGAGACCCTTGCTTTTGCTCTGGCAGGGAAGTTTCTTGTAAACTACGGCTCCGGAATGGAAAAGAGTCTGCAGAACATAAAGATGAAACTCTCGTCCCGCACATCAGGCGATATGAAGCACATTATTTTATCCGATGAATCCTTGCCTTCACTGTCTGCCCAGTACCTGAGTCTCATTCACAATGCTATTATTAATTACCGGAAGATTAAAATCTTATACAAATCACTCAATGCCGACAAACCCGCAGAGAGCAAGGTTGATCCCTATTATCTTTTCTTCAGAGAAGGCATCTGGTATCTAAGGGGATGGTACTATATATACAGTGCCGCAAGAACCTTTGCTCTCGATAGAATCCTTTCTTTATCTGTACTGAATGAACACTATGTACCCCAGCATGTTTCCCCGGAAGATGAGCTGTCATCTGCCTTCGGGGCATTTATTGACGGTAAGCCTGTAACTGTGGTATTGAGATTTGCTGCAGAGAGAAGGCCCTTCATCCTCAGGAAAAAGTGGCATAAAAGCCAGAAGATAGTGGAAATGGAAGATGGACAGATTGAAATGACTCTCACCGTGAACGGACTCCTTGGTATTAAAAACTGGCTTTACCAGTGGATACCCTATGTGAAGGTCATTGCACCGGAAGAACTGAAAGATACTTTAAAGGCTGATCTTCTTGCAGAACTTGCTTTTATTGATAGTTAATCTTCTTAAAAAATTTATCAGGGATTAATTCAAATGTCAAAAGGCAGACCCCTTTTATACTCCTTCATTTACTTCTCTGGAAGCACTGGCAGCCATGCTTTCCATGCATAGTTTAATGGTTAACGAACCACACGCTATAATCATCAAGCAGCGTATAGTTTTTTGATGTTTCATCTGTTGCTTTCAGTGATGCAAGGTCAAGAATGAATCGTTTATTATCATTTACCCGTTTCACCTTAACCAGTATTCCTGTATTTTCATCAACGAGGTCTTCAAAGCGCTTCAGTTCATAGATGTCGGTATAGGAAGGCTGTTCCTTTTTCAGAGCCTCATACTCTGTTTTATCACCATAACCAAAAACATATCTTTCCTCCCAGGGAAAGTCTTCTATGCCGGTCATGATACAGGGCGTATCGAGATTTATCCTGAGATAGTCCCGGTACAATGTCAGTGATTTTAAAGTAACTTCGAGATTAGCTTCCAAAATTTCTGCAATACGCTGATCCTGTTCAATGCATTTATCCATTTATATCTCCTGTAAACTTTTATTATCTATTTTACCTGTAAATCATATTCTATTTATTGCCCGATATGGTAATGTTTTTTTAAGAGGAGTTTCAAACCTGGCGTTATAATGGAGATATGTTTCACTCGCTGCTCCAAAGACTGCCGATATGCTAAAGTGCAATACTTTATCATATCCATTATTTGCCTTCTGACATTCCATCTCAGCGATGTTTAACAACCCGGATTTTCTTGATAAATAGTGCGTCTCCAAGCAATACTGCCAGACTGATGCTCGTGCAACCAGACATCACCCATATCATCGGCATGGCTGTTCCGTTGTACAGGTAGCTTACCAGCGCAGATGCCAGAGCACCTGTGATCATCTGAAGGCTTCCTATCAGTGCGGATGCGCTGCCCACATTTCTTGTAAACGGCTGTAACGCCACCGCCATCGCATTCGGATTGACAAACCCGAAACAGAACACATAGCAGAAGATGAGGACAATAGTTCCTATTTTTATACTGATATCATCGAAAGGCACGGTCAGCAGCAACATGACTACACAGAATTGAGCTGCGGTAACTATAAGCAATACTTCAGTACTGCTGTGTTTATTCAGCCATATCCTGTTGATCTGGCTGGCAGCAATCAAGCCAACTGCATTTGCACTGAATATCCACCCGAATTGTGTAACCGTAAAACCGAGCATCTTCATGTAGATAAAGGGGGACCCGGAGATGTAGGAGAAAAATCCTCCTATCGCAACGGAGCTTGCGCATGTGTATGTGATGAATGCGGGTTCTTTAAACACATTGAGATATTCAAGAACAACGTTTTTCGGGTGCAAAGAGATGGAAATATCAGGGCCTTTGCTCTCCCTGAGGAACCGGCATATCGCAATAAGGACAAATATGGCAATTGCCGCAAGGATGAGAAAAATAAATCGCCAGCCAAGTGCAGCTACCACCAGACCCCCTATAGTTGGGGCAATGATGGGTGAAACGCCAAAGACCATGACCAGTGCGGAGAGTACCCTGGCTACTTCACTCCCGGAAAACAGATCGCGCACAACCGCTCTGCTGCCGGCCATACCGACACAGCCGCCGAGGGCGAGAAACAAGCGCATGGTTATCAGAAAGTTTATGGACGGTGCCAAGGCACAGCTCAGAGCAGCGGCGATGTAAACGATGAGGCCGACTATCAGCGGCTTCTTCCGCCCATAGCGATCCATTGCGGGACCATAAGCTATCTGTCCGATTGAGATCCCGATGAAATAGCTCGTAAGTGAAAATCCCACATGGGCAATATCTGTATGCAGGTCCGCTGCTATTGCAGGAAAACCCGGCAAATACATGTCGATTGAAAATGGTCCTATGGCTGATAATGCCCCAAGAACGAGTATTAAGATGTTGTATTGTTTTCGCTCGATTGCCGGTTTTGTCTCTGACGATGCAGAGAGAGGAACAGAGTGATGCCCTTTCTTCTGATGTTTCTTTTCAGACAATGTGCAGTAATCTCCTTTTTCATATTGTAATAATCGGCAAACTGCTTCATCGAATATTAACCGGAACCGGCGCCATTCGCAAGGGAATTATGACAACTTGTAAGTAAGAAAAGCTGAATACTCCGTAAAGCGAACAAGAGGCGGCAGCGATAAAGGTACTTGGGATCAAGCTCCGGATGTCTTAGGTGTTTCTCTGGCCGTGAATTCGGACAGCATTTTTCTCAGCTCCTCTCCCTGCACAATTTCATTCTGCGACAGGAGATGAGCCAGGTTATCCAGGACCTCTCTACGCTCCATGAGGATTTTTTGTACTCTCTCGTGAGCCTGTTCCATTACCTGGGAGATCTCTTCATCAATCTGGGTAGCCTTTGTTTCGCTGTAAGACTTGTTTTGGGAATAGCTTTCCGGCATGAAAAAAGGTTGATGGGGGCGCTCATATGTTACAAGTCCGAGGCGATCGCTCATGCCGTATTCTGTAACCATAGACCTTACTATATCGGTGGCCCGTTGCAGGTCGTTCTGGGCTCCTGTAGAGATCTCTCCAAAAACCAGTTCCTCTGCTACTCTCCCTCCTAACAGGACTGCCAACCTATCAAGTAACTCGGAGCGGGTCATCAGGTAACGGTCCTCTATGGGTCGTTGCTGGGTATATCCGAGAGCTGCAATCCCGCGGGCGATAATGGATATCTTATGCACAGGGTCTGCAAATTTGACGGATTCGGCCACAATTGCATGTCCGGATTCGTGAAAAGCAACAATTTCCTTTTCCCGTGGATTCATCACCCGGTTCTTCTTCTCCAGCCCACCCACAATACGATCCACAGCCTCATCGAATTCTGCTGATCCGACTGTTTCCTTGTCTTTCCGGGCAGCCAACAGGGCTGCCTCATTAATAAGATTGGCCAGGTCAGCGCCTACAAATCCCGGGGTAAGCGCGGCTATTTTGCGGAGGTCCACATCGGGACCCAGAAGAACTTTTCTTGAATGAATTTTCAAGATAGCCTCCCGGCCGTTTATATCCGGCCGGTCAATCAGTACCTGCCGATCGAATCGCCCTGGGCGTAATAAAGCAGGATCAAGGATTTCAGGCCTATTGGTGGCAGCCATGATAATGACCCCTTTATTTGATTCAAATCCATCCATTTCCACTAAAAGCTGGTTTAGTGTTTGCTCGCGTTCGTCGTTGCCGCCAAAGGCATTCATACCCCGGGCTTTCCCCAACGCGTCCAGTTCATCGATGAAGATGATGCAGGGAGCCTGGCCGGTCGCTTGAGAAAAGAGATCACGGACACGAGATGCACCTACTCCGACAAACATTTCCACAAACTCGGACCCACTTATACTGAAGAAAGGTACCCTTGCTTCTCCAGCTACTGCCTTGGCCAGGAGAGTTTTCCCGGTTCCAGGCGGACCAACCAGGAGAACCCCTTTAGGAATCCTCCCGCCCAGCTTCTGGAATTTTTCCGGGCTCATCAAAAACTCCACCACTTCCTGAAGCTCTTGTTTGGCCTCATCGATTCCCTCCACATCGGCGAAGGTAACCTTAGTCTCACTCTCTGCAAAAAGTTTTGCTTTGCTTTTGCCAAAAGACATGACTCCCATACCTGGCCCCATCTTTTTCATGGCGTACTGCCAGATGAGGAGCATGATGGCGATGGGGAGAACCCAGGAGAGAATTCCACTCAGCAATTTACTGTCATAGTGTCCCTGGTAGCCGACTTTTCTTTCATCGAGTTCCTTAACCAGGCCTGGGTCGTCGACCCGGACAGTGGTAAACACCTTTTCAGATTTTTGTTCTTTTCCCTTCAGTGTCCCCGTGATATGTTCCGGGCCTATGGTTAATTTACTTACTGTACCTTCGGCCAGACTCTGCTTGAACTGACCGTAAGGAATTGTCTCCACCTTGGGGGCAAAAAAATATTGCTGAAAGTAGGTAATTAAGAGTATGGCAAGCAGGAAATACCAGATACTGAAATGGGTCCTGGGAGGCAAGCCGGTCTGCTTTTTCTGGGGATCGCGCGGACCGAAAAATGAACTTAATTTATTCTTTAAATCTTCCAGTGGTTCCTTTTTGTTACTGGATGCCATATCTCCTCCACAGGATTATTTCGGATAGTATAAGTATGCATAGACAATATATAGTACCATGTTTTTAGTTGGACGTGTTGGCAAATTGCATTTCGATGTTTTATCTTATAAATATAATGTTGGTATTTTTCTCACTCGCATCGGCAAGCCGTGGAGACTGTCAAGTAATAATAAAGCTGGTAACTTACGCATTAAAGGTGTAAAATACAGATATTCAATATCTGTCCCCACTTCAATAAATGCTATCAACAATATCCGGAGAAGTGGGAGTCCAAAATGCTGCCATATTCACAATCCGGTTGGTTTAAGCTTTAATTACAAGCAAGGAGATCATCAATTTGTCATTCCTAAGAACAACAATTATCGGGAACTTGCCTCATTTGTGGGCACGTTTTCGTAGAAACAGTCTATCGCAAAAGCGCCCCGGTGATGAGCTGCCGCTGCGATCTGAGTTATTCAGCGCCTCCCAGATGGAGCAGCATGGTAAGATACTTGCCGGTACACATACCTTAAGCACAGACCATATCCCCGAAAAACTCCTAACGCGGCTTGGTGAGAACGAAAATGTCCTTCTTAATGTTCGTGAACTGCAGACAGATGCTGTAAAGGGAAACAGGAGGATTACGCCTGCAGGGGAATGGCTTCTTGACAATTTTTATCTGATCGAGGAACAGATTCGCACGGCAAAGAAACACCTGCCAAAGGGCTACAGTAAGGGGTTGCCGCGCTTGAAAAATGGTCCGTCATCGGGTCTTCCGCGCGTGTATGACATTGCACTGGAAACAATCTCTCACGGCGATGGCCGGGTGGACCCGGAGAGTCTCACAGGCTTTGTAGCAGCCTATCAGACAGTCACCGTGCTGAAGCTGGGCGAATTATGGGCAATTCCCATCATGCTGCGGCTGGCTCTGATTGAGAATCTCCGGCGTGTTGCAATGCGGATTGCTGCCGATAGAATCGACAGGAATCTTGCCGATTATTGGGCAGACCTGATTACTGAGACAGCCGAGCACAATCCAAAAGGTTTAATTCTTGTTATTGCCGATATGGCACGCTCAAATCCGCCCATTGTCAGTTCCTTTGTTGCAGAACTTACACGCAGACTGAAAGGTCAGGGTCCAACTCTCGCATTGCCCCTTACATGGATTGAGCAGCAGCTCTCCGAGTCAAGCCTGACGATTGACCAGTTAATACAGTCAGAGAACCAGCAGCAAGCAGCAGATCAGCTTTCCATAAGCAACAGCATCGGCAGTCTCCGTTTTCTGAGCGCCATGGATTGGCGCAATTTTGTCGAAACTATGAGTGTTGTCGAAGAGACCCTCTGCAAGGACCCTGCCGGCGTGTATGAAAGGATGGATTTTGCCACCCGCGATCAATACCGTCATATAGTAGAGAAGATAGCTAAGAGCAGCGCATTATCCGAAAACGAGGTAGCACAAATTGCCATCAAACTTGCCGGAGAGGGCCAGAAACTCATAAATAGCGATGAACGGAAAAATCATGTCGGTTTCTACCTCATCAACAAGGGACTTGCTCAACTTGAAGCGTTAGCAGAAGTTAACTTATCTTCAACTGATGAAGTTAGAAAGATAATTCACCGATTTCCCTTGATCTTCTATCTTGGCACGATCTTTGTTATTACCGCCGTCTTCACAGGGTGTTTACTTGCAAAGGCTTTTTCCTCGGGACTACATGGTCCCTGGATGTGGCTTATCGGCGCACTTTCGCTTTTGGGTGTAAGCCAGTTAGCAATTGCACTGGTTAACTGGCTTACAACGCGACTTGTGGCCCCCCATCCCTTGCCCAAAATGGACTTCTCCAAAGGAATTCCAAAGGAATCATCTGCTCTGGTCATAGTCCCTACTATGCTCACAGGCCCTGAAAACATCGAACATCTTATGGATGCTCTGGAGGTCAGATTCCTTGCAAATAGGGATGATAATCTTCTATTCGGCCTCCTCACTGATTTCCGTGACGCTGAAGTGGAAAGCCTACCCAGCGACGAATCGTTGTTATCACTGGCCAAACAGAAAATTGAGGAGTTAAATAGAAAATACATAAACCCGAAAGCCGACTCATTCCTCCTCTTTCACCGTCCGCGACTGTGGAATCCTGATGAACATATCTGGATGGGTTACGAACGTAAGCGGGGAAAACTTGCAGCGTTGAATTCGCTTATCCTCGAAGGCTCAAAGACCGAATTTTCCCTCATCGTGGGAGATTTGAAATCATTGCCGAATGTGAAATATGTTATTACACTTGACACAGATACGCAACTGCCGCGAGATGCAGCGCGACAGCTTGTGGAGGCTATGGCGCACCCGCTGAATCGTCCGCAATATGATGAAAAAAAACAGCGTATCAATGCCGGATACGGCATCCTCCAGCCACGGGTTGCCGTGAGTCTGCCCGGCACAAACCGGTCAAAATATGCACGCATGTGGGGAAGCGATGCAGGGATAGATCCCTATACTCGCGTTATCTCAGATGTGTACCAGGATCTCTTTGGAGAAGGCTCCTTTATCGGCAAAGGCGTCTACGACGTTAATGCCTTTGAGCAGGTACTTAAGGGGCGTTTTCCTGAGAACAGGATTTTGAGCCATGATCTCATCGAAGGATGTTATGTGCGGGCAGGTCTTTTGAGTGATGTGCAGCTATATGAAGAATACCCTTCGCGCTACAGCGCAGACGTGAGTCGCAGACACCGCTGGATTCGCGGAGACTGGCAGCTTTGCAGATGGCTTCTGCCGGGAGTTCCTGGTCTTGATGTGAGCTTTAAGAAAAATCCTCTCTCAGCTCTTTCCCGATGGAAGATTTTCGATAACCTCAGGCGCAGCATTTCGCCTCTGGTTTTGACGTTAATGCTTATTTTGGGCTGGACAGCAATGCCCGTGCCCTGGTTCTGGACTCTGTCGGTAATAGGGATTATCATAATTCCTTCTTTGATTACCGCACTTATGGATCTGCTTCAAAAGCCCGTTGATGTCCTTCACGGTCAGCATATTCTTGCTGTTTTGCAGGGAACTGCCAGGAGCCTTGGTCAGACTGCATTTACACTCCTTTGTCTACCCTACGAGGCATTTTTCAGCATTGATGCTGTTTTTCGCACCATCTGGCGAATGTTGGTTGTAAAAAAGCGTCTTCTCGAATGGAACCCTTCAGGCGACTCTGATCGTTCAAACCGAAAAGACCTGACCGGTGCTTATCTGACTATGTGGATATCTCCTGTCATTTCCATTACTGTACTGATCGGTCTCGTATTTTCAAGGCCGGCTGCTATCGCTTACGCCATACCTGTTCTGTTGCTCTGGTTTATCTCTCCTGTAATCACCTGGTGGATAAGCAAACCCATTGACCGTCGCGAGGCAAAGCTCACATCTGACCAGATTATCTTTCTGAGAAAGATCTCCCGAAAAACCTGGAGTTACTTTGAGACCTTTGTTGGTCCGGAGGATAATTGGCTTCCACCTGATAATTATCAGGAACATCCCCTTGAAAAAGTTGCCCATCGTACATCACCTACCAATATGGGGATTGCACTTCTTGCCAATTTGTCTGCCTGGGATTTCGGTTATATTTCCACAGGTCAACTCATACATCGCACGACTAATGCCTTCCGCACAATGGATGTAATGGAACGCTTCAGGGGACACTTCTACAACTGGTATGACACAGAATCTCTAAACCCCTTGCTGCCCATGTATATTTCCACTGTTGACAGCGGAAATCTTGCTGCTTATCTGTTAACATTAAGGGCGGGACTCAACGCACTCCCTGATGAGATAATAATGGGATCAAAGGTGTTTGACGGACTGCTTGATACGCTGAAGATTCTTATGGATGTTGCCGGTGAAAAAGCACCGGCCCGGCTCATTCAAATCGAGGACAAATTGAAGTCATTGTGCGCAGTCCATCCGGATAAGCTCGATGCTGTATGGGAGAGCCTTGATAAGCTTTCCGTCTCTGCCCTGAAAGTAGTCAATGACTTTGATGCTGACCCAGGGAGTCAGTCAGCATGGTGGGCACAGGCTTTTTCCAGCCAATGCCATGCTGCTCTTGATGATTTTGAATTTCTTATAGCATGGACAACACTTCCCCTTTCTCCAAAGGTTCTCATCGGATTTCCGTTTCTCAACGAGATTCCCACACTGCGCAGATTAGCCGTCCTTGACAAAAAGATACTGTCAACAATGATAGATCAACAGGACTGGACACAAGAGGAGCGCAAGCAACTTGACGATCTTCAAGAAGCTGTCAATGAAGCAAGCAGAAGAGCCAGAGAGAGAATCGGGATTATCGAAGAACTTGTATCACAATCCGGTGAACTTGCCCGTATTGATTATGAATTCCTTTATGACAAGAATCGCCATTTGTCGGCTATCGGCTATAATGTCAGCGAAAATAGGTGTGACGTAAGTTACTATGATTTGCTGGCTTCAGAAGCAAGACTTGCAAGCTTTGTAGGCATCTCACAGGGACAATTACCGCAAGAGAGCTGGTTTGCCCTTGGAAGGCTTCTTACTACTGCCGCAGGAGAGCCGGTCCTTCTTTCCTGGAGCGGGTCCATGTTTGAATATCTAATGCCGCTCCTTATAATGCCCACATATGATCAAACGCTCCTCGACGAGACCTATAAGGCAGTTGTGGCAAGACAAATCGAGTATGGAAAAAAACGCGGCGTACCCTGGGGTGTTTCCGAATCCGGATTTAATACAATTGACGGGCATCTTAATTACCAGTACAGCGCATTTGGCGTACCAGGCCTGGGGCTTAAACGCGGTCTTGCCGGGGAGATGGTTGTTGCTCCGTATGCCTCAGCTTTAGCGCTTATGGTGGCGCCGGAAGATGCCTGCATTAATCTTGAGGAACTTACTGCTAAGGGTTTTGAGGGAAGATATGGATTTTATGAAGCTATTGACTATACCCCGACTCACCTGCCCCACGGGCAATTGAGCGCAGTGGTCCGGTCCTTCATGGCCCATCATCAGGGCATGAGCCTCCTTTCCCTGGCCTATCTGCTGCTGAACCGGCCTATGCAGAGGCGATTTGAGTCCGACCCCTCGTTTCAGGCAATTATACTTTTACTTCAGGAGCGGGTGCCAAAGGCAACGGCATTTTATTCACACACCACTGAGCTTGTCGAGGCACATGCAGCCTCACATGGTGCAGAAGAAATGCCGATACGTGTCTACACAAGCCCCGACACACCAGTACCGGAAGTGCAGTTGTTGTCGAACGGCAGATATCACGTGATGATTACAAATGCAGGCGGCGGTTACAGCCGCTGGAAAGACCTTGCAGTGACAAGGTGGCGCGAAGACAGTACCTGTGATAACTGGGGTGCATTCTGTTATATTCGTGATACAATAACGGGGGCTTTCTGGTCAGCTACATATCAGCCTGCGCTTAAAGCTTCTAAACAGTATGAAGCAATATTCTCGGAAGGGCGGGCAGAGTTTCGCCGCCGGGATCAGGACTTTGACACACATACTGAGATTGCAGTTTCACCTGAGGATGATATTGAATTACGCAGGATTACCATCACCAACCGGGCACGGACACGTAGAACTATCGAAGTAACGAGTTATGAGGAAGTAGTTCTTGCATCGCCCGCTCAGGATTCGCTGCACCCGGCCTTCAGCAATCTTTTTGTCATGACCGAAATTATACGCGAGCAAAGTGCAATACTCTGCACGCGTAGGCCGCGCTCAATTGAAGAACAGTCCCCATGGATGTTCCATCTCATGGCTGTGCACGGGGCCAGTACCAATAAAGTATCCTTTGAAACCGACCGCATGCGATTTATCGGCCGCGGTAACACTATTGCCGATCCCCAAGCGATGAGAGGTTTATCCAGGCTCTCAGACAGCGACGGTTCAGTGCTTGATCCGATTGTATCGATCCGGCATCAAATAATTCTCGATCCGGAAAAATCAGCAACTATCATTATTGTCACTGGTATTGCCGAAACCCGTGAAGCCTGCATGGGCCTTATAGGGAAATATCAGGATTTGCATCTCGCAGATCGTGTCTTTGATCTGGCATGGACACATAGCCAGGTGCTGCTGCGGCAGATCAATGCCACGGAAGCCGATGCGCAGCTTTATGGACGTCTTGCCGCCTCTGTCATATACGCTAATTCTTCACTAAGAGCCAGTCCGGGCGCCCTTATGAAAAATAACCGCGGCCAATCCGGTCTCTGGGGTTACTCTATTTCCGGCGATCTTCCCATTGTACTTCTGCAGATTGAGGACCCGGCCAATATCAACCTGGTGCGGCAACTCGTTCAGGCCCACGCATACTGGCGTCTCAAAGGACTGTTGGTGGACCTGGTAATCTGGAACGAAGATCACGCAGGCTACCGGCAAATTCTTCACGAGCAGATCATGGGGCTCATTGCTGCAGGTATAGAACCCAACTTGACTGATCGGCCGGGCGGTATTTTTGTAAGACCTTCCGACCAGATATCGAAGGAAGACCGCATCCTTTTTCAGACGGTTGCCCGAATAATCATTACTGACCACAAGGGAATGCTCGCTGACCAGTTCAAGGGCCGGGGCTTTTCGGAAGGAATATTGCCGGCTTCTATTTTAATCCGAACCGCAAAAGGCGATGCCCCGTCATCAACAGCAGAACCTCGCCAGGATCTGATGTTTGGTAACGGGCTGGGAGGTTTTACTCCTGATGGCCGGGAATACGTTATTTCAACTGCCCGTGGGCAGGTAACACCGGCGCCGTGGGTAAATGTGCTGGCAAATCCGCTTTTCGGAACTGTTGTTTCAGAGAACGGTCTTGCCTATACCTGGAGCGAAAATGCGCATGAGTTCCGCCTCACCCCATGGCACAATGACCCTGTAAGCGATTCGAGCGGGGAAGCTTTTTATATACGCGACGAAGAGCGCGGACACTTCTGGTCCCCAATGCCGCTGCCAAGCCGTGGAGCTACGCCTTACGTGACCAGGCACGGGTTCGGATACAGCGTCTTTGAGCACACTGAGCGTGGAATCAGTACTGAGGTGTGGGTGTATGTTGCCATTGACGCTGCCGTTAAGTTTACGGTGCTGAAGGTGCGCAATCAATCAGGCCGGTCACGGCGGCTTTCTGCAACAGGATATGTGGAATGGGTGCTGGGAGATTTAAGACCCAAATCAGTCATGCATGTAATTACAGGGATCAACTCTCAAAGCGGCGCTCTATTTGCGCATAACCCATATAACACTGAATTCGGCAACAGAACGGCTTTTTTCAACGTGGACAATGTAATACGGACCATGACTGGTGACCGTAAAGAATTCATCGGTCGCAACGGAACACTTGCAAATCCTGCTGCCATGGCTCGGTCACGTCTTTCCGGCAGGGTAGGAGCTGCTTTTGATCCATGCGGTGCAATACAGGTGGCCTTTGAGCTGGCGGACGGTGAAGAACGCGAGATCGTCTTCACCTTGGGCGCAGGCCAGGATGCTGATGACGCCGGTAATCTGGCATATAATTCCCGTGGATCGGTGGCGGCCCGTGAGGCCCTTGAAAGAATATGGCAGTACTGGAACCATACACTCGGTGCAGTTCAGGTGGAAACAAGAGATCCCTCTATTAATGTCCTGGCCAACGGCTGGCTCTTATACCAGACCATTTCATGCCGTCTTTGGGGGCGCAGCGGTTACTATCAGTCAGGAGGGGCTTTCGGCTTTCGTGACCAGTTGCAGGACATAATGGCTCTTATCCATGCTGAACCGCAACTTGTACGTAAACATCTCCTTCTGAGTGCAAGCCGTCAGTTTGTAGAGGGAGATGTACAGCACTGGTGGCATCCACCTTCAGGCCGAGGGGTACGCACCCGATGCTCCGATGATTTTCTCTGGCTGCCTTTGGCGACATGCCGCTATGTGCTGACTACCGGGGATACCGGTGTGCTGGATGAACGCATCCGCTATATTAAAGGGCGTCCGGTCAACGCAGAAGAGGATTCCTATTATGATCTGCCCGGTAAGTCTGAAGAAAAGACCAATCTCTACGATCACTGTTTCCGGGCAATCTTGAGAGGCCTAACATTCGGCGAACACGGACTGCCGCTCATTGGCTCCGGTGACTGGAACGATGGTATGAACATGGTAGGCAATGCCGGCAAAGGAGAAAGTGTCTGGCTCGCTTTTTTCCTCTATAAAGTGCTCATTAGTTTCTCTGAGATTGCAAAAATGCACGGGGATTTGCCTTTTGCAGAACGTTGTGAGAAAGAAGCCGGCACGCTTAGCCTGAATATCGAACAAAACGGCTGGGATGGTGAGTGGTATTTACGCGCTTTTTTTGACGACGGCACACCGCTGGGTTCATCAATCAATCCCGAATGCCGGATAGATTCTGTTGCACAAAGCTGGTCTGTTTTGTCCGGGGCAGGGAGTGCCACACGGTCTCGCATGGCAATGGAAGCAGTGGATAAGTATCTTGTACGCCCTGACCACGGGTTAATTCAGCTTCTCGATCCGCCCTTCGACAAGTCGGATTTAAATCCCGGCTATATCAAGGGATACGTCCCTGGGGTAAGGGAAAATGGCGGGCAGTACACACACGGAGCCGTCTGGGCTGCTATGGCCTTTGCTGCCTTGGGTGACAGCAGGAGGGCCTGGGAACTCCTTACTATGATCAATCCTGTGAATCACGGGGGGTCGGCTAAGGATATTGAAGTGTACAAAGTGGAGCCCTATGTTGTTGCCGCTGACGTATATGCAGTTCCGCCCCATACGGGCCGCGGCGGATGGACGTGGTACACGGGATCAGCCGGATGGATGTACCGCCTGATCGTAGAATCACTCCTGGGGCTGAGACTCGAAGTAGACAAATTGTATATCCAGCCCTGCATTCCTGATGATTGGGAGGGCTTTACAGTGCACTACCGGTACCGGGAAACTATCTATCATATAAAGGTCGTGCAGGGACGCGTGGGCGAAGGTGAGGGGGGCGTGACTGTTGACGGGGTTGTACAACATGACAAATTTGTTCTCCTTGTTGATGATCATGTGGGGCATGTGGTAAAAGTGGTTATTGTATAGGCCCGGCCTTTTTTTGCGGCAATCATCAAGAAAACGCTTCGGTATTAAAAAGCTCATCACTTTGCAGACAGATATGATACAATGTACGGAACATATGATGGACGCTAAAAATAACAGAATTAATGAACCGGACAATCAAAAGAAATCCAGGAAGATTACCCCTGTTGATATTGCCAGGGCAATTTCTTCCATCATTGTTTTCGGAATACCCTTAATAGCCGGCACGGCAGCCGTAATTGGTTACGGCATATCCAGGATATATAAAAAGCTGAAATGATAAAGGTCTATTTTACAGGTAAGCTATAGGAGCTTTTGCCTGAAGCAGAGCTGCGTGGTTTTTGCATAAGATGCAAAGCTGCTTCCTGAATTCGACACTGCGTGGTTTTTGTCTGAAGACAAATCTTTCTTCCCGAAAGTCATGCTGCGCGGTTTTTGCCTGAGGTACAAGAAACTTCCTGTAGTTCATGCTACGCGGTTTTGGCCATAAGCACTGCTTTCTTCCCGAAATGCACACTGCGTGGTTTTTGACTGTGGTACTACTGCCTTCCTGTTATCGAGTTTTTCAATGATTCGGTTTTCAGCCTATATTACAGACGGTAATATTGTTTAGAATAGTGTTAATAAAGACCCGTGATGCCGGGACTTGTATTGTATTATCCAAATACTTATATATAAATTGTGGCGTAGCACAAATTAAAAAACAATTAAATATCAACCACATTTGATTATTGCCTTTTTGTATCGGGAGCGTTATGATGTTTAAATAAAACGAATGCCAAATACCATATATTGATTATTAAAGATAAATAAAGAGGGATTTTGTCCATGACCGATTTTTATGCCTTGATAAAATGCCAGCACGAGCACGTATCAACAAAACCAGAATTTATTTATGCACGTTGCAACGCCGAGCAAGAAGCACGCAATATGTTAGATAATAGGGTTGGTCGATTTACACAGGATGATTTTATATCGTTTTTCCAATACTGCAACACAGAGCGCGTGCCCCTAAATAACAAAACGACAGAGCTGAAAGGTCATGCTACTTATAGACGGTTTAATCCCGCTTTTATGGGTAACAACCGTAAATTATTACTTTCCTCAATTGAAGAGCTGAATTTAAGGACAGAGCGTTTGTGGAAAAGCAATGGCGCACTTCCAGAAGCCCTTTCACGTTTCTGGTCACATCCGCAAGTCAAGGGTGCCGGCATTGGCTTTCCATCGATGATCGTGTATCTAAAGGATCAGGAGAAATACAACGTTTGGTTACCTTCGTTGGCCAAAGCCCTTGGATATTTTAAAGATGGGGATAAGTTCAGCACAACCAGTCGGAATATTGAGAATTACCTGAAGTTCAACAATGCAATAAATGATGATCTTCGTCGTCCGTTCGGGTTGAAACCACAAGAAGTCGACTATTTATTATATTTTATTGGAAAAAGCTTTTCTGACGATAACGGCATAGTAAGCGGTTGAGCAGCATATTAAACCGCAAGCGTAATGCGGATTATGAAGAACAACAGAAAGGAGATGTAACTTATGCAAAAAGCTGTTTTCGGGTTTATAATTGTTTTGGTTGTTTTTGTTCTGGGGGCTCCTATGTCTTTCGGTGCAAGCGCTGATGAAGCCCTAACTGCACTCAAGAAGCTTAGATCAAGGTGCGAGGTCGGTATTTCTTACAGGGATTATAGTGGGGCAATTGCCGATGCCAACTATGAAGTTAAGGAATACCTCGGCAGCAGTCAGGCGAAACAGTATCCTGAAGTAGCCAAATACATCAACGGTGCATTATTGGATTATGTTTACGCCGTAGCATTATGGCATTCTAAGTTTGCTACGCGGTGGGGAGAATTTGTTGATCCCGATGACTATAGATGGAAGTCATTCATAGAGATGTATCCTGACGCAGGTTACTTGATGAAAACTGAGTATAGTGATGTTCTTAAGGAAAATATTACAAACGTATACTTACCTGTAATGCTCTCCTACATTTGGGAGCAGGCAGGAAATAAAATCGATAAAGCATGTGATTTGAAGGTTAGTATACCGCCCAGGGAGTCAAAGAAAAAAATAAATCAGTAGCCTGAATTCTCATATTTCATTTGGTAATTCTCGATAACTCATTTATTTGAAATCACTCAGTTGTAGGTGACAAAAATAATCATCCCATTAAGGGCAAAGAGGTACGTTTTAACTGGTAATCTTTGCCTCTGCGAAACCACGCAGTTGCAGCTGTGTAGGTGAAAGAAAAATCATCCCGTTAAGGGTAGAAGATGCACATTTCAATCCGTAATCTTTGCCTCTGGAAAACCACGCAGTTGCTGCTTCGTACGCGTTAAAAATAGTCATCAAGGAACATGCTGAGGGGCATATTTCTACCCGAAGACTTTGCCTCTGGGAAAACACGCAGTGTGTGCATTTTTACGTGTTATAAAAAACCGTACCAATAATGATATAAGAGACATATTTCTACTGATAATCCCTGCCTTTCACGGAACAGCAAAGCTGCTTGCACACATTAATCCTCACACCTGCGGAACTGGCTTTTTATCTGTTTGTTTCACCGGTACATTTTCCGGGGCAGTCTTAATCTGCTTTTCTATCGAAGCAAGGAAAGTCTTAAGTTCTTCAGCAAGTGTTTGAAGATCATTTTTAGTGTACATACCGGCCTTTTCTTCAAAATATGTCTTTGCGGCCTCTATGCTTGCAACCTTTATTTTCATTGGTATTGGTTTCGGGTCTGTTGATTCTGGTTTTCTTCTTTTGTAAGCAGTAAGCATCTTCTCTAATTTAACATTGGTTACAGGCGTCTCCATTATTTCATCAAATATAGTAAAAAAGTCAGGACTTCCAAGGTTAGCAGCAAAGAGATATCCCTGCGAAACAGGAAGTTTTCCATTGGCAATTACGTACTGAATTTTAGGAACCAGTTTTAAAAGTGAAATTACGTTAAGCATTGTCCTTGTTGACTTCCCAGCGATTTTTGAAATTGCGGAAATAGTTTCCGCAATTTCTTTGGATACATCTTCTTGCCTTCGATTGTACATCACCAACTCACTCATGACCCCATCCAAATTGTACCCCTTGTCAGGATGTTTTGCCTGAATATATGCAAGTATGCCATTAGCCTGATCTATGGGATTCAAGTCTTCTCTCTGGAGATTTTCTGTTAATTGGATGGCCAGTATTTCATCCTTTTGGGTGACTGTATTAACAATCCTTGCCGGGATTGTTTCCATATCTAATTTTTGGGCTGCCAAATAACGGCGTTCCCCACAGAGGAGCAGGTACTTGTCGTCTTTTTGAGTTACAAGTACAGGCTCTAATACACCCTTGTCTTTAATTGATGACATAAGAGCTTTAAATGATTCGCTTGTTGTGTCAACGGCTGAACGAATCTGTTCTTCCACTATAATGCTTCCAAGAGGCAGGTACAGAAATTCCGGACTTTCCACTGCTTTCTTTGTTGCCATAATTACCCCCCTTATTTTATTTAGGTTATGTCAAAAGTTTTCATAATATTGTTTTATTTCTTGAGTATTTTTAGCTCTTTTCTCCTGGTCGGTCACCGGCATGATTGCAATGTCCATCTGCGGCGATCTGCTTCGCCTTGCGATCCTCCGACGTACGTTCAGTACGTCTCCGGCCTGCAAAGCTAACAGCTCATCCACATCTGAAACATTGCTGCCATGCC